>CAYWOT010000135.1:0-7081 GCA_964459975.1 uncultured bacterium | reverse complement strand
TCGCGATCCCGAGCAACATGGCGCTGCATGTGGCCAAGCAACTCATCGCCACGGGCAAGGTCGAGCGGGGATGGCTGGGCGTCTCCATCCAGGACCTCTCCCCCGACCGCGCCAAGGCCATGGGAATTCCGGAAAGGAAGGGGGCGCTGGTCGTCTCCGTGATCAAGGACGGGCCGGCGGCCAAGGCGGGCGTTCGGCGGGGAGACGTGGTCACGGCGTTCGCGGGGAAGCCGGTGGAGAACGCAACGGCCCTTCGCAACCGGGCGGCGGAAGCGAAGATCGGCGCGGACGTGCCGCTTACGGTCCTGCGCGACGGCAAGGAAAAGAGCCTGACGCTTAGGGTCGGCAGCTTGAAGGAGGCCACCCGTCTGCTGGCGTCCTCCGTCCAGGCGCGGCTCGGCGTGACGGTCCGGTCCATCCCGCCGAAGACGGCCCAACGGTTCGGGCTGGAACCCGGCCACGGCGTCGAAATCGTGACGGTCGACAAGGACGGGCCTCTCGGCAAGGCGGGGTTCGAGGTCGGCGACCTGATCCTGGCGGTCGATGGCGAGCCCGTGGCCGATCCCGCGGGGTTCGAACTTCTGATCGGCGGCGTGCGCCCGGGCCAGCGGGTTGCGCTGCTTGCCGTCGATCATCGCAGCGGCGGGCATGGCATCGTGCAGGTGACCGCCCGCTGACGGTGGGCTACCGCCGGCCGCCGCGAGCCAAGGCGGCCGGCGGTTTTCAGGCGGCTCCCGCGCCGGGCCCCGAAGGCCGCCGTGCGCCCGCCGCGTCGTAGACGCGCCCCTTCCACCGGCTGCGCTCTCCCCTCCAATACCGGAGAGCCGACGTCCAGGTCATTCCCAGGAAGAGCGTCGCGATCAGCGGCAGAGTTACGGCCCATGCCGCCGGCCGCCCGTAGAACCGGAGCGTCGGAACATAGGTTCCGGCCATTCCGAGCAGCGTCGCGGCGGCCAAGCAGGAGGCGGAGGCGGGTCCGGCCGCGAGCGCGGCGACCGGGGCCAGAAACGCCAGAATCATGGCGACGGTGCACAGGGCCAGGCGGGGCGTCGAGTAGCGAAGCTGCGTGAACGCCGTCCGGGCCACCATGTTCCAGATCGGGGCGAGCCCTCCGTACCGTCGGACGCTCCGCACGGAACGGGTCAGGCCGATCCAGGTGGGATGCCCCGCGCGCTTGACGCGGAGGGCCAGCGCGCAGTCGTCGATGACGGCGTCCCGGATGGGGGTGAAGCCGCCGATCTCCTCCAGCACGCGGGTTTCCAGGAGGATGCAGCCGCCCGCCGCCGCCGCGACGTCCGAAGAAGGGGTGTTCGCGGGGCGGAACGGGTAGAGGATGCGGAAGAAATAGATGAAGGCGGGCATCAGGAGGTCTTCCCAGAAACTCCCCAGGGGCGGCGCAGCCATCAGGGAGACGAACGGACGCTTCTCCCGCCGGACCATGTCCCGGAGGGCGGCGACGATTCCCGGCGCGAGGGCGATGTCGGCGTCGAGGAGCAGGGTGTAGGGTGTGGTCACGCGCCTGCGCCCTTCCTCCAGCGCCCATACCTTCCCTCCCCACCCTTCCGGAAGCGGGCCCGCCGGCAGGACGTTGAGGGCGGGACCGCCCGCCTCCCGCGCCCGGTCCGCCGTACCGTCCGTCGATCCGTCGTCGACGAGCAGGACGGCGAGACCGCGTCCCTGGGCCGCGACCGACGGAAGCGTTCGCGGAACCAGGGACGCCTCGTTGCGGGCGGGGATGAGGACGGTAACGTCGCCCAGGTCCTCGGCCTCCCCCGGGGAAGGGGCCGCATCGAGGACTTCCCGGACGGGGAAGGGCCGCCGGGGCGACAGGACCAGTCCGAGCCACATCAGGGCCGGGATCAGCGCGAGAACGAGGAGGATCGTCTCCATCCGAGGGACGCGTCCGCCGCGCCGGTTGCGCAGAACGCCTCGACGGTTCGGGCGATGCCGTCGGCGGTAAGACCGTACGCCGCGTACAGCGCCGTCTGGCTGCCGTGTTCGATGAACCGGTCGGGCAGCCCGATGCGCAGGACGGCCGGGGAGAGCTTGTCCTCCTCCAGCGCCTCCAGCACGGCGCTTCCGAATCCGCCCAGGAGAACATGCTCTTCCACGGTGACGATTCGCCCCACGGTCCGGGCGAGCTCGGCCAGCAGTTCCCGATCGAGCGGCTTGACGAAGCGAGCGTCGACGACCCCGAAGCGGATTCCACGGGCCGAAAGCCGCTCCGCCGCGGCCAGGGCCGGAAGGACCATCGTACCGAGTGCGAAGATCACCCCGTCGCCTCCGTCCCGAAGGACCTCCCCCCGCCCGATCGGCACCGGCTTGGGCAGCCCGTCCTCCACGAAACGGTCGGCATTGCGCCGCGGGTAGCGGAAAGCGAACGGTCCCCCCTGGGAGAGGGCGGTCATCATGGCGCGGCGCAGCTCCGTACCGTCGCGGGGAGCCATGACGACGAGGCCGGGGATATGACGCAGGTACGACAGGTCGAACGCGCCGTGGTGCGTCGGGCCGTCTTCCCCCACGAGGCCCGCCCGGTCCAGCGCGAACGTGACCGGAAGGTTCTGGAGGCAGACGTCGTGCAGCACGCCGTCGTAGGCCCTCTGAAGGAAGGTGGAGTAAACGGCCACCACCGGGCGCAGACCCCGGCACGCGAGGCCCGCGGCGAAGGTCACGGCGTGCTGTTCGGCGATTCCCACGTCGTGGAAGCGCCCGGGGAATCGCTGGGCGAATTCCTTGAGCCCGGTCCCCTCGGTCATGGCGGCGGTCACCGCTACGATCCGTTCGTCCCGCTCCGCCATCTCCACGAGGGTCCGGCCGAAGACGGACGTATACGTCGGCGTTCCGCGGGAGGCCGTCTTCGCGACGCCGGTTTCCTTGTCGAAGGGGCCCACGCCGTGGAAGCGGGACGGATTCTCCTCGGCGAAGGGATATCCTTTCCCCTTGCGGGTCAGGACGTGCAGCAGGATGGGGCCCTTGAGGTGCGAGACGTTTTCGAGGGTCTCGACCAGCTCCTTGAGGCGGTGGCCGTCCAGAGGGCCGACGTACTCGAAGCCGAACGCCTCGAAGAGCTTGCCGGGGGTGAGGAAACCCTTCAGGGACTGCTCCGCATGCTGGAGGACGTTCAGGAGGGGGTCGCCCACGCGCGGAACGCCGCCGAGGCACCGCTTGATCGCCTTCCGAAGCCGGACGAACCGCGCCGAGGTCATCTTGCGGCTCAGGAACGACGCCAGCGCCCCGACGTTGGGCGAAATGGACATCTCGTTGTCGTTCAGGATGACGATGAGGTCGTCCTTCATGCCTCCCGCCTGGTTCAGGCCCTCGAAGGCGAGTCCGCCGGTCAGGGACCCGTCCCCGATGACCGCGACGATCTTCTCCTTCCCGCCGAGGATGTCGCGCGCGGCGGCCATCCCCAGGGCCGCGGAGATCGAGGTGCTCGCGTGCCCGACACCGAAGGGATCGTGGATGCTCTCCGACTTCCGGGGAAAGCCGCTCAAGCCCCCCGTCCGGCGCAGCGAGGAAAAGACTTCGGCACGCCCCGTGAGGAGCTTGTGGGCATACGCCTGGTGGCCCACGTCCCAGATGATCTTGTCCCACGGGGCGTCGAATACGCGGTGCAGGGCGATGGTCAGCTCGACCACGCCCAGCGAACTGGCGAGGTGGCCTCCGTTCCGGGACACCGTGTCGACGATCCGTTCGCGGATCTCGGCGGCGAGCTGGTTCATCTCTTCGAACGAGAGGCGCTTCAGATCGGACGGGTGCGCGATGGTCTCCAGAATGCTCATGCGGTCGACTGTCTCCGTTTGTTTTCTGCGGGATCCAGGGCGAACTCCGCCGCCGTCTCCGCGTCTTCGGACTCGAGAAGACGATGAATCTCGTCGATCAGATGATTCGGCGTGGAGGCGCCGGCCGTCAGTCCGACTTTCCGAAAGCGGGTCATGTCCGTGAGACGGAGCTCCCCCGGGCTTTCGATGTGCCGGTACGGCTTGTTCTGCGCGAGCACGACTTGCGCAAGGCGCCGCGTGTTGCCGCTGTCGTATCCCCCCACCACGACCATGAAATCGACCTCCCGTGCGATCCGGACCGTCTCTTCCTGCCTCTGCTGGGTCGCGTCGCAGATGGTTCGCAGGACCGTCACGTCGCAGCCTTCCTTCCGCGTGAGACGCAGCGCAATCGCGTCGAATTTCGCCCGGTCCTGGGTGGTCTGGGCTGCCAGACAGTACGGTTTCCCCGGAACGAGCGGAAAAGCGTCCAGCTTCTCCTCCGCGTCGAAGACGAAGGCCCCCGACTCCGCGTAGCTCAGCAGGCCCTTTACCTCCGGGTGCGCCTCTTCCCCGTACAGAAGAAGCATTCGCCCATGCCGCGCGTTCTGGGCGATCAGGAGCTGGGCTTTCTTCACCTTCGGGCACGTCGCGTCGATGATCCGGATATCGCGCGCCTTCAGCCGCTGCCGGATGTCCTTGGGAACGCCGTGCGCCCGGATCACGGCCGTCGCGCGGGTCGGGACGTCTTCCGGGGACACGGCCGCCACGACGCCCTTGGCCGCATATTCCCGGAGGACCTGGGGGTTGTGAATGATCGGCCCGAGCGTATAGATCGGGCCTTCGATCCTTCCGTCGCCCACCAGGGCGTCGAGCCGGTTGAGGGCCAGCAGCACTCCCATGCAAAACCCGGCCGTCTTCGCGCGAACGATTTCCATGACGGGTCGCCCCTCAACCTGGCGAAGGTCGCGTTGCTCCGTGGGTTGTCGGGATCCACAACGGCCGCACCATAATTTTACACGCGTGGCAGCGGGGCGTGTGTACTATAATTTTCTTCATACGTTGCGAGATGCGGGGAGAACGCATGTCGTTTCTTAAGCCGGTCACGGCGAAAACCGCGGAAGAGGACTTCTCCGGAAAAGCGAAGAAGCGGCTCTTCATCGGCCTGGTACTGGGCACGAGCGCCATCGTGTGCGTGTTCCTGGCAGCGCTCTGGGTCGTCCCGTACGTAGGGCTGCGGACGATCAACCCCGCCGTGCCGTGGATCTTCGGCGCGGTGGTGCTGGGGGCCATCCTCCTGGTGCTCTGGGTTTCCGTCGGGCTTCTCCTCAACGTCTTCTTCGGCAAGGATTTGCCGCTGTTCGGGCGCATGCGGGGCGTCACGGTCCGGCTGTTCCTCCCGCTCATGACGCTCGTCGGACGTGCGCTGGGGATGCCGAAGGACCGGATCCGCTCCTCGTTCATCAAGGTCAACAACGAACTGGTGACGTCGCAGGCGAGGCGGTACGCGCCCGGCGAGATGCTCCTGCTGATGCCGCACTGCCTGCAGAACAGCGAATGCGGCATCAAGCTCACGTACGACATCCGCCGGTGCAACCGATGTGGGCGGTGCCGCATCGACGGGCTGATCGCCCTGAGCGAACGATACGGCATCGAGTTGGCCGTGGCGTCGGGGGGAACGATCGCACGGAGCATCATCGTCCGGAACCGGCCGCGGCTGGTTCTCGCCGTGGCGTGCGAGCGCGACCTGGCCAGCGGCATCCGGGACATCTACCCGCTGCCCGCGTTCGGAGTGGTCAACACCCGGCCGTTCGGGCCGTGCGTGAATACCGAGATCTCCCTCGACGACGTGGAGAAGGCGATCCGGACGTTTCTCGATCCTCGGTACCTTCCCGCGGACGTGGCAGACGAGGCGGTTTCCCTGATACGGCTCAGACCCCGATAACACGGAGTCGTGGCGCCCGAAGGCCGCCGACCCGAAGGCGCGCCGCGTTCGCCCCGCCGTACGCGGCGGAACCCGCGGAGCGGAGAGGACCATGACGACGCTGGTGACCGGCGCGACGGGGTTTGTCGGCGCGGCGGTGGCCCGGCGGCTTCTCACGGCCGGCCACGACGTCCGGGTGCTCGTGCGCCCGGGGGCCGAGCGGCGCAACCTGCTGGGGCTCTCGGTTGCGGTGGCGACCGGCGACCTGACCGACGCCGCTTCGCTTTCGGCCGCCCTCCGGGGCTGCAGGGCCCTGTTCCACGTCGCCGCCGACTATCGCCTGTGGGTGCCGACGCCCGAGGCGATGTACCGAACGAACGTGGACGGAACGCGCGACCTCATGACGGCCGCCATGGCCTCGGGCGTGGAGCGGATCGTCTACACGAGCAGCGTGGCCACGCTGGGGCATGCCGCCGAGGGAGAGGCCGCCGACGAATCGACGCCCTCTCGGCTCGCGGACATGATCGGTCATTACAAGCGATCGAAGTTTCTCGCCGAGGCCGCCGTGTCGCAGCTGGTTCGGGAGCGGGGACTGCCGGCGGTCATCGTCAATCCGTCCACGCCCGTCGGGCCGGGCGACGTCAAGCCCACCCCGACCGGGCAGGTGATCGTCGACGCCGCGGCCGGCAGGATGCCGGCGTACGTCGATACGGGCTTGAACGTCGTGCACGTGGACGATGTGGCCCGCGGCCACGTGCTGGCGTTCGAGCGCGGAAGGATCGGGGAGCGCTACGTTCTCGGGGGACGGAACATGACGTTGAAGGAGATTTTCGAGACGATCGCGGCCATCACCGGGCGGTCGGCTCCGCGCATTCGTCTTCCGTACGGGGCCGTCCTTCCGTTCGCTTTCCTTTCGGAAGGCTGGGCCAGGATCCGTCGCCAGGGTCCTCCGCGGGCAACGGTGTCGGGCGTGCGCATGGCCCGGCTTCCCATGTATTTCTCCAGCCGGAAGGCGATCCGGGAACTGGGCTACGCGCCGCGCCCGGCGGAGGAAGCCCTGCGCGACGCGGTCGAGTGGTTCGAACGAAACGGATATCTTTAGGGGCCGACGTGGGCATTCCCGCGATCCAGAAGGCGCGCATCGGCGCGTACGTCGCCCGGAGGCTGGCCGCGGGGAACCGGAGGTTCCCGCTGGTCCTCATGCTGGAGCCGTTGTTCCGCTGCAACCTGCGCTGTGCCGGCTGCGGCAAGATCGCCTATCCGCAAGAGGTCCAGGACCGGTGTTTGGGCGTCGAGGAGTGCGTGGCGGCGGCGGAGGAGTGCGGCGCCCCGGTTGTATCGATTCCGGGGGGCGAGCCGCTGCTCCATCCGGACGTGCACGGCATAGTCCGCGAGCTGG
>CAYWOT010000134.1:0-7124 GCA_964459975.1 uncultured bacterium | reverse complement strand
AGGGATCGCAGCCCGCCGTTCGTTCGCTTCTGTTCATACAGAATGCGATCCATACGGTAGCCGATCTTGACGATTGCCCTGCGCTCGGCGTGGCGCGCGCTCTCTCTGTCCGATGCGTTATGGATAACCGTGTTTGCGTCCGCGATGTTCAGGATGTTTGACAGATCATCCCCGAGCGAGCCGTCATCCGGAAGGTTCAGCGCGTCGTCGATGGGCGGTCGGATTGCCATGACTCTCGTCTCCTGATTCAGTCTCGATGATATTCGGCGATGTCGCGCGACGTGACCGCGCCGAAGAGCTTGCCTTCCTCCCCCGCCTTCGCGGCGATGGTGAGCGAAAGGGCGGCCAGCTTCGCGCCCGTGTCCTCGGCCGACTTCCGGACCTTCGCGGCGCGTACCGCGATGACCTTGCGCTCATGCTCCAGCGCCCGAAGGTTGCGCAGATCGGCCCGCACCGCCAGCCGCTTCGGAATGAGGTAGTTCCGGCCGTAGCCGTCGGCGACCTTCACGATCTCGCCGGCCCTTCCGAGGCTTTCCACGTCCTCGCGCAGGATCACCTTCATCGGTCTCCCCCTACTTGACCTGCGTCGCCGTGAACGGGATCAACGCCACGATGCGGGCCCTCTTGATTTCCACCGTCAGCTTGCGCTGGTGCCGCGCACACGTTCCCGAAATCCGGCGCGGAACAATCTTGCCGCGCTCGGACAGGAAGTGCTTGAGCAGATAGACGTTCTTGTAGTCGATCCGAAGATCCTTCTCCGCACAGAAGCGGCAGAATTTCTTGCGGACGTACCGCCGCCGCGAGCCGCCGGGGCCGCCCGGCCTTCCCGAACCGTACCTCGGTTTCGTCGGAGTGCTCATCGCTCGTCTTTCGCCTCCTTATACGTTAGGAAAGAAACAAAAACTCGCCTTCTTCTCAAAACGGAATGTCGTCGTCCTGCGCCTCGGCCGACGGGGAGCCCGCATCGGCTTCGGAGGCCCCGCTCCGCGGCCCTCCGCCGAGGAACTGAACACCGCCCGCGACCACCTCGATCTTGCTCCTCTTGGTCCCCTCGGATTCCCAGCGACGCTGCCGGAGGCGCCCCTCGACGAGCACCGGCCGGCCCTTCGCGAGATACTCCGCGCATGTCTCCCCGAGCTTCCCGAAGACGACGACGTCGAAATAGGATACCTCTTCCTTGAGCTCGTTGTTCTGCCGATAACGCGAATTGACCGCGACGGCGAAGCTCGCCACGGACAGACCGGAAGGCAGGTACCGGATCTCCGGATCGCGGACCAGGTTCCCCGCGAGGATCACTCGGTTGAAGGCGACCATCGGTCCTCCGAAGCCCCTACGCGGGGGGCGCCTCGTCCGCACCGGGAGCGGTCCCGGAAGGCGGTTCGCCGGTTTCCGCGGCGGGGGAGCCTTCGCCCGGAGGCGGCTCCGCGGCGGCGGGCTTGGCCTCGAACTCCACGCAGGTCGTCAGGTGGCGCATCACGGCGTCGGAGATCTTGAGGTTCCGCTCGACCTCCTCCACCACGCCCGGTTTCCCCGAATAGATGAGAAAGGTGTAATACGCGTTGTGTTTCTTGCGGATCGGGTACGCGAGCTTTCGGATGCCCCAGTCGTCCTGCTTGAGGATCTCCCCTCCGAACGAGCTCACGACGCCTTCCACCTTGCCGAGAAAGTCCTTGCGTCCATCTTCGGGAACCTCCGGATCGAAGAGGACGGCGGTCTCGTACGTCGTCATGGTTCTTGCAAGCCTCCTTTCGGCTGATTGAGCCCCCGGTCGCGTCCGCCGGGAGCAAGGAGTATGGTCTGTTTCCGCTTTCGCCGTCAGGGCACGGAGTCCGGCCGCCGGGCGTTCCAGCGCGTCATCGCCTTGTCGAAGCCTTCCTCGAGAATGTCCGCGACCGCCTCCGCGGCGGAGGAGATCCCGCCCGCGAAGCAGGCCTCTCGCTCCGGCGGCACTTCCCCGAGGACGAAGTCCGCCGGGTCGACGCCTTCCGGAGGGCGCCCGATCCCGACGCGGACCCGCAGGAAGGCGTTCGTCCCGAGCTCCTCCACCAGCGAACGGAGACCGTTGTGGCCCCCCGTCCCGCCTCCCCGCTTCAGCCGCACGACGCCCAAGCCCAAGTCCAGGTCGTCGTGCACGATCACGAGGTCTTCGGGCGTCCGGCCGTGCCTCCTGTACACGGGGGCCACCGCCCGCCCGCTTTCGTTCATGTAGGTCCTCGGCTTGCCGAGGAGCACCACCGCGCCGCCCGCCGTCCCCAACCCGATTTCGGCTTCGCCGGAAACCCGGAGCCGAACCCCCAAGGCCCGCGCCGTCCGGTCCACCGCCTCGAACCCTGCGTTGTGGAACGTTCCCGCGTACCGCCGGCCGGGATTCCCGAGGCCGAACACGAGACGCGCCGGAGTGGGATTATTTCTCCTTTTCCTCGGGTTCCGCCACACTGACGCCTTCCGCCGCCTCGCCCTCCTCCGGAGGCGCGACGCTCACGACCTCCTCGACCCTCGGAGCGTGGACGGAGACGATCGTGCTGGTCATGTCCTTCTCCAGCGGATGGACACCCTCGGGGAACGGCACGTCTCCGAGGTGGAGGGAGTCGCCGATCTCGAGCGGCGTGACGTCGACCTCGAGGAACTCCGGGACGTTGGCCGGCTGGCATTCGACTTCGAGGCTGCGGGTCACCTGTTCGACGATCCCCCCCTGTTCGACGCCCGCCGCCTTGCCCCGGATCCGGAGGGGCACCTCGACGCGGAACTTCTGTCCGAAGGCCACCTCGTAGAAATCCACGTGGATCACGTTGTCCGTCCGGGGGTTCGTCTGGACGTCCTTCAAGACCGCGAACGCTTCCCCGGCCTCGTCCCCGTCCATCACCTTCATCCGGACGATGACGGTTCCCCGCCGGGCGACGCCGAGAAACTTCTCGAGGTCCCGGCGGTCGAAATCGACCGGCCGGGTCGCCAGACCCTTCCCGTACAAAACTCCCGGGACCCGTCCCAGGGAAATCAGCTTTCGGGCGCCCCCTTTCCCGGACGCCTCGCGGCGAACCGCCGTCAACTCCACCATGGCCATTGCGTTCCCCTCCCCCTAGACGAACAGCGAACTCACGGAATCGTTGAAATGGATCCTCTTGATGGCCTCTCCGAGGAGGCCCGCCACCGAGAGGACCCGGATCTTGCGGCACGCCGATTTCTCCCCAAGGGGAATCGTGTTCGTGACCACGACCTGACCGATCTCGGAATTCTCCAGGCGATTGATCGCCGGCCCCGACAGGACCGGGTGCGTGGCGCACGCGAACACCCGCTTCGCACCGCTCTCCCGCAGCGCGGACGCCCCCTGCACCATGGTTCCCGCCGTGTCCACCATGTCGTCGAGGACCACCGCCGTCTTCCCCTCGACGTCGCCGATGATGTTCATGACCTGGGATTCGTTCGGCCCCGCGCGCCGCTTGTCGATGATGGCCAGCGTGGCGTTCAGCCGCTTGGCGAATGCCCGGGCGCGTTCCACGCCGCCGGCGTCGGGCGACACGAACACGATGTCGTTTCCCCAGTTGGCCCGGATGTACTCGAGCATCACGGGCGCGGCGTACAGGTTGTCCACCGGGATGTTGAAGAACCCCTGGATCTGACCCGCGTGCAGGTCCATCGTCAGAACCCGCGACACGCCCGCCGCCGTGAGAAGATCGGCCACCAGCTTCGCCGTGATCGGCGCGCGCGGAAGCACCTTCCGGTCCTGCCGCGCGTATCCGTAATAGGGGATGACCGCGGTGACCCGCTTCGCGGAGGAGCGCTTGAGCGCGTCCATGAGGATCAGGAGCTCCACCAGGTGGTCATTCACGGGGGGGCAGGTCGACTGCACAATGAACACGTCGGCGCCCCGGACATTCTCGCCGATATCGACGTTGATCTCCCCGTCGCTGAACCGCTTCACCACCGCGGCCCCCATGGGAATGGAAAGAAAGGCGCCGATCTCCCTGGCGAGATCGGGATTCGCGTTGCCCGCAAACAGCTTGAGCCTGGTCACACCGCTCCCCTGCTCGGAAGTCGATCCGAGAAATGAAGAAAAAGCTATTATACCGGTTGGCACTCCCTTGGCAAGGGGAAAACCGAGCGATGTGGCTGGGAGGGAAGGGGTCGAACCTTCATTAGAGGCTCCAAAGGCCCCTGTCCTGCCGTTAGACGACCTCCCAGTGCAACGTCGCGGCGCCGCGACGGCCGTGGCCCTCGCATCCCGTTGCACGCCCGATGCAGTCTCCCGGGAGCGCACACGCCTTGAAGCCCCGCGCCAAAAAGGCCGGCCCGCGAGAATGTTACCGGGCGGCGACCATGCCGTCAAGCCTGCGGAGCTCGCGCTCGTACTCGCCCAGCACCGCGTCCTCGATCATCCGACGCGTCTCGCCGTTCAACGGGTGGGCCGTGTCCCGGTAGGTCCCGTCCCGCTTCTTCTTGCTGGGCATCGCGACGAACAGCCCGCTGTTGCCGTGTATGATCTTCAGGTCGCGTACGACGAAGCACCCGTCGAAGACAATCGTGGCGTAACCCTTCAGCTTCTCGTCGTCGGTCACCGGGTAGACTTTGACCTCGGTTAGCTGCATCTTGCGCCTCCTCCCTTGCCGTCAAATGTTGCGGGCGACGAACGCCATTCGCCCGGGACCTCTTTCCAGCGCCCTTTTCGCCCTTGCCGCCTCTCCTTCCCTCCGGAACAGCCCGAACACGGCGGAGCCGCTCCCGGACAGGCCGGCAGCCTCCGCGCCTTCCGCAAGCAGCTCCTTCTTGATCCGGGAGATCTCCGGCCGGACGCCCTCCCAGGCGGCCTCGAAATCGTTCTCCACGGCGGCCGCGACATCCGCCCACTCCCGAAAGGCCGGGGGCGCCGCCGCCTGGGGCGGTCCCGATTCCGCGCGCCCGAGCCGCTCGTACCCCTCGCGCGTGGAAAGACCGAAGGCGGGCTTCACGATCACCGCGAAAAAGGGAACCTCCCACTCGACCGGCGTCAGTATCTCTCCGTACCCCTCGACCAGGGCAGGGACGCCGAGCGTGAAGAAAGGAACATCGGCCCCCACCGCCGCCCCCAGCGAACGGACCGTTTCCGAAGGCGGACTCTTCCCGGTCAAGGCCGCCAGACCCTTCAGGACGGCGGCCGAGTCGGAGCTTCCGCCCCCCAGGCCCGCCTGCACCGGGATCCTTTTGCGCAGGCGGATCCGCACCCCCGGGGGAGCGCCGGCCCACTTCCGGTACAGCACCGCCGCCCGGTAGCACGTGTTCGGCATGCCGCCGGGAACTCCGCGAACGTCGACGTCGACGGAAACGCCCGCCGGTGCCGTCTCCAAGGCGACTTCGTCGTACAGGGATACGGGGACCATGACGGACCGGATATGGTGATAGCCGTCGGATCGCTTCCCGAATACGCGGAGGGAGATGTTCAGTTTGGCCGGGGCAAGGAATGAAACCGACGAAGGTATGCTCACGCTGCGCCCATTTCAAACAGTAGTTTTATTTTACCCTACGTCAGGCCGCTCGGTTTGTCAAGAAAACGCCGCTAATGCGAGCGACTCCTGCAAGGCCGATAGCGGGCCTGCCGGAATAGCGAATCCGGGAGCTCACACCCTTGAGGACAGGCGCCGTGCGGTCGTCGCCCCCGCCCCGCGGCCGCGGGCGACGGGACAAAAAAGCCCGTCCCCCCCGGAGGGGACGGGCCGCCGCCAAACGCCATGTGGGTCGTCTACCGGTTCTTGACGGCGAGGAAAAATTTGCCCTCACCCCGCTCGATCAGGAACAGGATGATCTTTTCGTCCTTCGCCTTCTTCATCTCCCGCTCGAAGGCCTTGGAGTCCGCCACGGGCGTCCGGTCGATCCCCCGGATGATATCGCCTTCCCGGAAGCCGGCGTTGCCCGCCGGGCTGTTCGGCTCGACCGACGAGACCAGCACGCCCTTCCGGTCCTTGATGCCCATGTGCCGCGCGATTTCCGGGGTGATGTCCTGGACCGTGAGCCCCAGCCCCTTCGACAGGGCGGGTCCGCCCTCGGCCTTGGCCTCTTCGCTCTCCGACTTCATCCGGGCGATGGTCACGGGAATGGTCACCCGCTTGCCGTTGCGCACCACCACGACATCGACCTTCGTCCCGGGCTTCGTGATCGCAACCATCTCCGGAAGGTCGTGCTCCGCCCCCACCGGCTTTCCGTTAAAGGAGACGATCACGTCCCCGGACCGGATCCCCGCCTTTGCCGCCGGTCCGTCCTTGGTGACGTCGGCAACCAGGGCCCCCTTCTTTCCCGGAACGTTCAGGCTCTCCGCCATGTCCGGAGTCAGCCGCTGGATGTACACGCCGAGCCAGCCACGGGTGACCTTTCCCTTCGCCTTCAACTGACCGAGAATCGACTTGGCCAGGTTGATGGGCGTCGCAAACCCGATGCCCTGCCCGCCCTGGATGATCGCCGTGTTGATCCCCACGACCTCGGCTCTCAGGTTGAACAGGGGACCGCCCGAATTCCCCGGGTTGATCGACGCATCGGTCTGGATGAAGTCGTCGTACGGCCCGGACCCGATCACCCGTCCCTTGGCGCTCACGATCCCCGCCGTGACGGTATGACCGAGGCCGAACGGGTTCCCGATCGCCACGACCCACTCGCCGATCTGCAGCGCGTCCGAGTCCCCGAGGCGCGCGTACGGCAGCTTCCTGCCCGCGTCAATCTTGATAAGGGCGATGTCGGTCTTGGGGTCGGCGCCGATCACCTTCGCCTTGAACTCCTCTTTGTCCAGCAGCGTCACCGTGATCTCGTCGGCTTTCTCGATCACGTGGTTGTTCGTGAGGATATACCCGTCGCCGGAGATCAGGAATCCGGAACCGAGGCTCCTGCGCTTCTGCTCCCGGGGAACGTTCCCGAAGAAGTTGTTGAAGAACTCGTCGAACGGATCCTGCGGGCCGAACGGAGAGTGGAACCGCGGCCTGTGGAACCGGACCACCTGAGTCGTGCTGATGTTGACGACGGTCGGCGACACCTCTTTCGCGAGGACGGGAATCTGGGAAAGCGTCAGGAGCTGGCCCGGCGCGAAGGCTCCCGCTTCGGCGCCGACAGCCTTTCCGCTGCTTCCCGACGCCGCGTCGGAGACCGGCGACAGGTTCAGTCCGGCCGCC
>CAYWOT010000133.1:0-7139 GCA_964459975.1 uncultured bacterium | reverse complement strand
CGCGGGGATCCGGTCTGCCGATCCCCCTGCCGGTCGTCGTGCCGCTGGGAGACGAGGGACCCGGCGTCTTCTCCTTTCCCGTCGCGACCTGGCTCCTTGTGGGGCTGTCGCTGATCGTCTACGTGTTCGCCCGTCTCGGAGAGGCGGCGCCGACACTGCCCGGGGGGCTTCCGGGGCTTCCCTCGGGCTCCGGATTCGGAGGCGTCCGGGCCTGGGACCTGCTCCTCTTTCCGTTTCTCCATGCCGGGCTGCCGCCCCTTGCGGCGGGGATGCTCTTCCTTCTGGTCCTGGGCGACAACGTCGAGGACCGGATGGGGTGGCTTCCGTTCTTGCTCCTGTATCTGGGATGCGGTGCGCTTTCGGGAGCGGCGCACATGCTCTGGGCGCCGCGGGGAGAATACGCCGCTCTCGGGTCGGCGGGCGCGGTGGCGGGCGTTCTGGGGGCCTACCTCGTCTTTTTCCCCGAGGTGCCGATCCGGATGTACGGCTTGGGGCGGGTGACGACCGTTCCCGCGTACCTCTTCGCCTGTGCGTGGGTGACGGCCGCTTTTCTCATCGGCCCGGGCCCGTTTGCGGACCTCATAAACCCCGCGCCCCTCTCCCTTGCCGGGCACCTTGCCGGCTTCGGGACGGGGGTCGCGGCCGCGGTCCTGTGGCGCTTCCTGGAGGAGGGGAAGGGCGAAGGCGCGCCCGCCGCCGGCGGGCGCTGAAGCCGTTCCGAAGCGCCGCGCGGGTCCCCGCTTCGGGCCGGACCGCACGGCGGACTTCGAAGCGGCGCGGCTCGGCGTGACCTGACGGAACGCGGCGTCTTCTACTTCGTCTTTCGAAGGATCCGCTTGTCCCCCACGCGCAGCGTCACGCGCGAATCGTCGAAATGTTCGAGCAGCGGGATGACGTATTTGCGGGACAGACCGCCGGCCAGGTCCTTGAACTCCGGAACCCCGATCTCCCGTTGCCGCTCCAGGTAGGCGACGAGCTTTCCTTGGAGGGCCTCGAGCGCGGCCGGGTCGAAGTGCAGCTCCTTGATCCGCGTGACCGAGCCGGCTTGAACGAGGCCGTCCAGGGTCCTGTCGAATTCCTTCCGGTCGCCCGGGCGGAGCGCATCGGCCAGTTCCGACCGGGAGAGGGCGGACAAGCCGGCCCCGCGAAGTTTCCCGGTGATGGCCACCGCGAGGGGCGACGACCGCTCCACGGAACGCGGCCTCTTCTCGGGGAGGAAAAACAGGGCGCCGGTCTGTTGCGCTTCCGGCCCGGCGGCGAGCGACAAGGCGACGAGTTCCGGAGAGCGACTGCCCGGAATCCGGGCGGCGATCTCCTCGCCGGGGAATCCGCTGCGGTCCGGGAAGCGGTCGTGGAGCAGGCGCAGGGCGCCGATCGCCTCCCGCCCCGTTTCCCGGACGGCGCGGTCGTGCCAGCACCGGCTTCCCGTCGCGTTCCCCCGGACTTTGCCCGAGGCGAGGAGGTGCGCGATCTGCGAGCGGGCCGCCTCCAATCCGATTCCCGCGGTGGCGGCCGCCTCCTTCTCCAGCAGTCCCTCCGTTCCCGCCTCTTCCAGGGCGGCGAGGACCCGGTCGGACGGTTCGTCCGAATCGAGGCGCACGAGAGCCTCTGGGACCTCCTTCCTCGCTCCCTTGCGGCGGGGAGCATGCGGGTTCAAGATCCGCCCTCCCCCGACGGTGTACCCGAAATTCTGGAGCGGCGCGAAGCCGCGCACGACGAAGCGGTCGCCCCCCACGAGGATCATCTCGTCGTCCAGGTCGATCCGCGCGTAGCCCGACCCGCCGGGAGAAATCTCCGCGGCGCCGTGCAACCGGACCCTCCCAAGGGAGGAGGAAGTCCCAGCGTGGAAGGAGATCCGCGTGCGGCTCGCCAGCGGGCGCGGCGCCACCGGGAGGTATTCCAGCCGGACGTCGACCGCCCGCGTAGGGGACAGCGTCCCCGGATGGCAAAGGACGGATCCGCGCGGGACGCTCTCCGTTTCCACCCCCTGCAGATTCACCGCCGTGCGCGTTCCCGCCGACGACGAATCCTGGCTCCCCCCGTGGATCTGCAGCCCACGTACCCGGGCGATCGGGCCGCCGGGAAGCACCTGGACGTCGTCTCCGACCCGGACGGTTCCTCCCGTCACGGTGCCGGTCACCACCGTTCCGAATCCTCTCATGGTGAACGACCGGTCCACGGGGAGGCGGAAGAAGAGCCCGGGATCCTTTCCCCGGGCCCGCGCTGACGCCGCATCGAGCGCGTCGACGAGGGCGGGGAGTCCCTCGCCCGTCGCCGCGGAGACCCGCACGACCGGGGCGCCTTCGAGGAAGGTGCCGTGGACGAAGCGGCGTACCTCCTCCTCCTGGAGCGCGGCCCAGTCGGCGTCGACCTTGTCACACTTGCTGAGCGCGACCACTCCCTCCCGGACGGCGAGAAGCCGGCAGATGTCCAGGTGTTCGCGGGTCTGGGGCATCACCCCCTCGTCCGCCGCGACGACCAGCACGACGATGTCGATGCCGGCTGCGCCCGCGACCATCGTCCGGACGAACTTCTCGTGGCCGGGGACGTCGATGATCCCCGCGAGCGTTCCGGAGGGCAGCCGGAGGTGAGCGAAGCCGAGCTCGATCGTGATGCCACGCTCCTTTTCCTCCTTCAGCCGGTCGGGGTCGACGCCCGTAAGCGCCTGCACGAGCGCGCTTTTCCCGTGGTCGATGTGACCGGCGGTCCCCACGATCACCGTCTTGGACATACGCCTATCTTACCGGATTCGGCAGGAGGTGGTAATGTAATGGAAAAGCGGAAGCGACCTGTAAGGAGGCCGCCGATGACGCCCCCGCACCGGGTGCCGATCGAGGACCGCATCGACCTGCACCCATTCTCCCCGAAAGAGGTCGTTTCGGTGGTGGAGGAATACCTGGAGGAGGCGGCCAGGCACGGTTTCCGGCAGGTGCGGATCATCCACGGGCGGGGGACGGGCACGCAGAGGCGGATGGTCCGCCAGGCGCTGGCGCGCCATCCGCGGGTGGAGGCCTTCGGCAATGCGCCGCCCGAGTCCGGAGGATGGGGAGCGACCCTCGTCCTTCTGCGCCTGCCTTAAGAGCCGCGCTATTTTCGTACGGTGATCTCGATCCGATCGACGCTCCGAACCGCTTCGCGGTCCTTCCGGACGACCGGTTCGGACTCGAGTGCTTTGCGGACGAAGGCGAGAGCGGCGGCCTGCAGAGGACTCGCCGGCTTGTCGGGAAGCCGGTAGTCGATCCAGAGACCGTCCTTCTCCGATTCGACGAGCCCGGCTTCGGCCAGCGTCTTCAGATGGTGCGAGATGTTGGGCTGAGACCCTTTCAGGACGTGCCGGATCTCGCAGACGCACATCGGGCGGGCCTCGAGCATCTTGAGAATGCGCAGGCGCGTCGGGTCCGAGAGGGCCTTGAACACCTTGGCCGTCGCTTTCAGCGGAACCATCCCCCCTTGCATGGTACTATACCGCAATCCGCGGCGTCGGGCACCGGCCTGCGGTGCGGAGGACGGCTTTGGGACGGGGAGGATGATGACTCGGGAGACGGGACGGGGGTCGGCGACGCGCAGGAAAAAAGTCCTCTTTCTGTGCACGGGGAACGCCTGCCGCAGCCAGATGGCGGAGGGCTGGGCGAAGGCGCTCAAAGGGGGCGAGTTCGACGCGTACTCCGCGGGGGTGGCGCCTTGCTACGTGCACCCGAAGACGATCCAGGTGATGGCGGAGGCGGGAGTCGACATCTCGGAGCAGTATTCGAAGCACGTGGAGGATCTCGACGACATCCGTTTCGACTATATCGTGACGCTGTGCGACTACGCCCGTGAGGTGTGTCCGTACCACCCCGGCCTTGGAGAGCGCATCCACCGGCCGTTTTCGGACCCGGTCTTCGCGCGGGGGACGGAAGAGGAGGTGTTCGCCCGGTTTCGGGAGGTGCGGGACGAGATCCGCCGTTTCGTCGAGGGAATGCCGGAAAACCTGGAAACCCCGCCAGAGCGGACGACGGACTGACACGAACCGTTCCGCGAAAAGGGGGGTGTCATGCGGGTCCCGTTCGTCTACGCGGTCACCGGCCTGATCATCCTGGCGGGGTTCGGCGGCAAGGAGTTGTTCCGGATCACCCGCGTGCCGGACATCCCGGTCCTTCTGGGCATCGGCGTGATGCTGGGTCCCGTCCTTCATCTGGTGGACGGGGCGGCGCTGCTTCCTCTGGCGCCCTATGCGGGGACCCTGGCCCTTCTCATGATCATGCTCGAAGGAGGGATGAAACTCGACGTCGGGCGGGTCGTGCGGCAGCTCGCCTGGGTGTTCCTCCTGACGCTGATGGCGTTCCTCCTGGCTTCGGCCGGCATCGCCGCGGCCGTCCATTTCCTCACCGGGATGCCGGCCACCCGGTCTCTCATGCTCGGAGCGGCGCTGGGCTGCACCAGCGGGGCGGTCGTCATTCCGCTCGTCCAGGAAATGCGGATGACGGGGAACACCCGCACCCTGCTGACCCTCGAGGCGGCGCTGGGGGATGCGCTGGCGGTCGTGGCGGTCGTCTTTCTCATCCGGTACGTGGGCGCGCCGCACACGGGAGCGGGGTTTCACGCCGCCGTCATGCTCAACGCCTTCTTGGTTTCGGCTCTCCTGGGAGGGACCTGCGGCGTGCTCTGGGTGCGGTTCCTGTGCCGGGTGGGGCGGATGCCGCTGTCGTACATGCTCACGATGGCGGCGATCCTTCTGCTGTACGCCGCGTGCGAAACGATCCATGCCAGCGGCGTCTTCGCGGTCCTCGTGTTCGGCATGGCGATGACCAACGCCGCCCCGATCCTCGCGAGGATGGGAGGGCGGACGCCCTTCGACTGGGACGCCTCCGATTTCGCGCTCCACGAGACGATCGGGTGGTTCCACGCAGAGGTCACCTTTCTGGCGCGCGTCTTCTTTTTCGTCTACCTCGGGATGCTGCTCGATGTGTCGGCGTTCACGATGCCGGTGATCGGCGTCTCCTGCACGATCGTCGCCGCCATCTACCTTTCCCGGTACCTGGCCACGCGGGTCGTCGGATGGCTCGGCAGAACGGAACCGTCGTTCGAAAGGGGGATCATCACCGCGATGGCGCCCCGTGGGCTGGCCTCCGCCGTCCTGGCCACTCTTCCGTCCGCCGCGGGGATCGAAGACGGCGGAGCGTTCATCCGGTACGCGATCTTCGTCATCGCCGCCACGAACCTGATCCTGGCGGTCTCCGTCTTCCGCAGCGAAAGGCGGATGGTATCGCTCGTCGGCGAGCGTCCCGTGGACTCGGTGGAGGCCGGCGAATCGGGAATGGACGGAACGGGACCTCCGTAACTGGGGCGCGGGAAACGCCGGGCGCGCGGCCCTCTGCGGGCCCGCGGTCGGCGTGGTATGATCTCCCCATTCCATCGGTGCCGACGGGGAGGGGGCATGGCGTTTCGGGATCTCCGGGAGTTCCTGTCCGCGCTCGAGGCGCGCGGGGATCTCAAGAGGATCCGGGCGTCGGTCTCCGCTACGCTGGAAGCCGCGGAGATCGCAGACCGGGCCGTGAAGACGGGCGGCCCCGCCCTTCTTTTCGAAAACGTCGACGGGTTTTCCGTTCCGCTTGCGATGAACCTGTTCGGCACGATGGAGCGGATGCGGCTCGCGCTGGGCGTCTCTTCCCTCGACGAGATCGGCGCGCGCATGGCCGAGGTGATCGAACCGGAGATCCCCACGAACCTCCTCGAGAAGCTCAAGATGCTCCCCAAGCTGGCAAGGCTCGCCGACTACGTTCCGAAGACGGTTTCCGCGGCCCCCTCCCAGGAGATCGTGGAACGGGAGCGGCCATCGCTCGCCTTCCTCCCGGTGGTCAGGACGTGGCCGGAGGACGGCGGGCCGTTTGTCACCCTCCCCCTCGTCTTCACGAAGGATCCGGCGACGGGCCGCCGCAACGTCGGCATGTACCGGATGCACGTGTACGACGAGACGACCACGGGCATGCACTGGCACGTCCACAAGGGGGGCGCGCAGCATTACCGCGGATTCCGCCGGAAGCGCGAACGGATGCCGGTGGCGGTGGCGCTCGGAGGCGATCCGGCGACGATCTACGCGGCCTCGGCGCCGCTTCCCGAGGATATCGACGAGATGGTCTTCGCCGGCTTTCTCCGGAAGCAGCCCGTCGAGCTCGTCCGCTGCGTCTCGGTGGACCTCGAGGTCCCGGCGCACGCCGAAGTGGTCCTCGAAGGCTACGTCGACCCGGACGAGCGGCGCACGGAGGGGCCGTTCGGCGACCACACCGGCTACTACTCCCTTGCGGACGAATATCCCGTCTTCCACGTGACCTGCGTGACACGGCGCAAGGCTCCGATCTACCCGGCGACGATCGTGGGCAAGCCCCCGATGGAGGACGTCTACCTCGGGAAGGCGACCGAGCGGATCTTCCTTCCCCTCCTCCGGAAGATCGTGCCGGAAGTCGTGGACATGAACCTGCCGATCGAGGGGATCTTCCACAACGTCGCTCTTTTCTCCATCGACAAGCGCTACCCGGGGCACGCGCGGAAAGTGATGAGCGCCGTCTGGGGGCTGGGGCTGCTCATGTTTTCGAAATTCGTCGTCGTCCTCGACGCGGACGTCGACGTCCACGATCCCGGCGAGGTCGTCTGGCGGATCGGAAACAACGTCGATCCCAGGCGCGACACAATGATCGTGGACGGCCCCGTCGACGCCTTGGAGCACGCGTCCCCGATTCCGCATTACGGATCGAAGATGGGGATCGACGCCACGCGGAAATGGACGTCGGAGGGATTCGCGCGGGAGTGGCCGCGGGACATCCGGATGGACCCGGAGATCGTCGACCGGGTCACGCGGCGCTGGAAGGAGTACGGGTTCTGATGCCCCTCCCGCCGGGCCCCCTGGCTCGTGGGGCGCTACCCCGACCGGACAGGATTCTCAGCGTCGCGGAGCCTCCCGTCCGCTACGGCCGGCGGCTTTCTCGACATGCTCGCCGCCGGGGACCCTGGCTCGCGGGGGGTGTCCCCGCAGCTACGCTCGCGACCTTGCGCCCGCTCGCTGCCGGTTCCGCTCGACAAACGGAATCCCCGCTCTGCGGGGATGCTTCCTTCCTCGCTCCACAGGCCGCTGCGGGGAACCCCCCGCTGCGCCTGACGGGTCC
>CAYWOT010000132.1:0-7156 GCA_964459975.1 uncultured bacterium | reverse complement strand
AGGCGCGGGCCCTGGCGGCCTTTCTGGTTGTGGACGTCCAGGGCAAGCCCCTGCCGGCCGTGAAGGTCGCGCGAGTCGCGGACCAGGCGCGCGACCTCTTCGAGTCGCGTTGTACCGTGTGTCACAGCGCGGACCTGGTCAAGTCCCGGACGGCCGGGTGGGACCGGCAGCGGATCCGGAAGGCGCTGGACCACTTGAGCGCCTTGAATCCCGCGATGCCGGACTTCCAGGGCACCGCCGCGGAAAAGGACCGGATCGCGGACTACATTGTTTCCATGCAGCGGGAGGCGGGGGAGGCCGGGACCCGCGACGCGGGGGAGGATGTGTTCGAGAAGAACTGCGCCGTCTGCCACACGCTTCGGACGGGTGACAACGCGCTTCTCCCGAAGATCGCCGGCTGGCCCCCGGAGCGGATCCGGCGGGCCCTGGACCACCTGGAAACGCTCAAGGGCGGCATGCCGCCGTTGTCGGCCGCGCCGCGCGAGAAGGACGCTCTGGCCGCGTTCCTGGCCGGGTCGCGGGAAGGAGGGGCACGATGAGCGCACTGATCCCTTCGCCGGATGCGATCCCCGTCCCCTGGGGGTATTTCCAGTTCCTGCTCATGCTCACGTTCGCCCTGCATCTCCTTCTCATGAATTCGCTCGTCGGGTCGACGGGGATCCTCCTCTACGCCCATCTCCGCGGGGACGAAGTCCACAAGCGGCTTGCCGCCGGGCTCGGCAAGGTCCTCCCCACGCTGGTGGCCTACACGGTGACGCTCGGAGTGGCGCCGCTGCTCTTCGTCCAGGTACTCTACGGCCAGTTCTTCTACACGAGCTCGATTCTCATGGGCGACTTCTGGCTCGCGGTCATTCCGATGGTCATCGCGGTGTACTACGTTGCCTACCTGTACAGCTTCAGGCTCCATGCGGCGAGGAGGGCGGGCGCGGCCGTCGTCGGGCTGGCGCTCCTGCTGCTTCTGGCCGTCGCGTTCCTTCTCACGAACAACATGACGCTGATGCTCGACCCGAACGCGTGGAAAGCGTACTTCGCCGATCCGCACGGCACGCTGCTCCACCTCGGCGACCCGACGCTCGTGCCGCGGTACCTGCACTTCGTGCTGGCCGCCGGAGCGATCGGCGGCCTCTTCGTGTCCGTGTTCGGGAAGATCAAGGAACGGACGGACCGGGAAATGGGGGCGGCGGCGGTGCGCCTGGGGCTTCGGGTCTTTCTCCTCTTCACCCTGCTCGTAGCGGTTGCGGGATTCTGGTTCCTCGGGAGCCTTCCGCGGGAGGTCACGCTTCTGTTCATGGGGAGAAGCGCGGCGGCCACCGTGCTCCTGGCGGCCGGCGTCCTTCTTACCGTGCTCGTGCTCTTTACGGGGCACCAGGGGAAGGTGGTTCCGACCGTCGTTCTCGCCGTGCCCCTGGTCTACGTGATGACGTTCCTGCGGGACATCGTGCGGACGGGGTACCTCTCGCCCTTCTTTTCTCCGGGCGACCTTGCGGTTACGCCGCAGTACGGGCCGATGGTCATGTTCGCCGCGACCCTGGTGGTCGGCCTCGCGGTGCTCGCCTGGATGATTTTCAAGGCGAAGGCCGCTCTCCAGGGGCCTCCGAAAGAGGGGCCGGTCGCCCGGTAGGGTTGGTCGGGGCCGCCTGGGAAGCCCCGAAGCCCAAGCCCGCGATCAGCCGATTCCGGCCTCCGCCTCCTTCGCTCCCCGTCCGTACCACCGCAGGAACAGCCCCCCCGCCGTGCCCGCGTAGACCAACCCGCCCGGAATCCACATGACCAGTCCCCCCAGCTGCTGGTCGGCGAGAGGGGAGAGGCCGAAGATCCTAGGCGCGGAGGAATAGGGGGCATACAGGACGTCGGGGGAAAACACCAGGAATGCGGAGAGCAGCACCATCGGCATGCAGGAGAGGGCGAGGTAGAGGATTCTCCCGGGGGTGGACAGCCGCCGTAGTTCCGGGACCCGGCCGAGAACGGGCCACCATCCCACCACCCCGGCGGCGAGGAACGTCAGGTGCATGAACGCGTGCCACCCCTCGCTTCTCAGAGCCAGGTCATAGAGCGCCGGAAGGTGCCAGAGGAGAAACGTGCCGTTGAACGTTACGAAGGCCGGAACAGGCTTCGTAAGGGCCGCGGCGACGGAATGGATTCGCCACCGTCGAAGAACGGGTGCGAGCAGCCAGCCGGGTGATCCTGCAACGAGAAGCGGAGCGGTCCCGAACACCAGCAGCATGTGCTGGAGCATGTGGGCACTGAAGAGGTATCGGTCGGCGAGGCGGTCCAGGGGAGAGACGAGCGCGAGCACCAGGAAGGCGTCGCCCGCCAGGAACATCGCTACGTCTCCCGGCGGGGGGGGCGCGGGCGACCAGCCGTATTTCCGACGGAGCGGCCCGGCGGCGTAAAGATAGAGCGCGGCGAGCAGGGCGGCGCCGGCCACGACCGTCGGGTATGGAGTCCACCCCGTGTAGAGGAGGTGCCAGGGAAACGGTCGTGGAGGAGGCGTTCCGGGCATCGGGCGAGGATCAGAGGAGATAGAGCACCGCGTACAGCGCGACCCACACCGCGTCGACGAAGTGCCAGTAGTACGCGGCCGACTGCACGAGCCCGCGCCGCGAGGGCCCGTCCAGGTCCCGGAAGGTGCGCGCGAACACCAGGAGAAGCACGAGGATGCCTGCCGTGACGTGGGCGCCGTGGAAGCCGGTAAGGGTGAAGAAGGTGCTTCCCATCAGCCCGTCTCCGATGCCGAACCCCACGTGCAGGTATTCGTATCCCTGCCCGGCGAGAAAGGTGCATCCGAGGACCACGGTTGCGGCCAGCCACGCGCGGAACGTCTCGAGGCGGCCCTTCCGCATCGCGTGAACCGCGAGGTCCATGGTGACGCCGCTGGCCAGGAGAACGATCGTGTTGAGCCCGGCGAAGCCGGCTTCCAGGGAAGGGGAGCCCGTCGGAGGCCAAACGCCGTTGCGGAGCCGAAGGTAGAGGTAGGCCGCGATCAGAGATCCGAAGAAGAAGCCCTCGGACAGCAGGAACAGGAGCATCCCGGCCGGCGCGGGGGACACGCCCTCCGGCCCCGCTTCCGCCGCTTCCCCGCCGGGCTCTCCACTCCAGCGGACAACCGAGAAGGCGATCACGGCCGCGCCGGCGGCCGCGACGACGGGCTGCAGAAGGATTCCCGCGGCCACCATGAGGATTCCCGCGGCGGTGGCGATCGGCCGGATGCTCGGCGTCGGTGCGCGCGGCCCGTTCACGGCACCGCCCTCCCATCGGCCATGTCGGGATGCTTGCGGTCCCAGAGCGGCCTCGGCCCCGTCACCGGGAGGATCTCCGCGAAATTGTGGGGCGGGGGCGGGGAGGAGGTGGACCATTCCAGCGTCCACGCGTCCCACGGGTCACCCGACGCCTTCTCTCCGCGGAACACGCTGAAGAAGAAATTGGCGAAGAACACCAGAAGGGCGCAGGCGATCGTGTAGGCACCGAGGGTCGACACGAAGTTCAAATCGGCCCAACCCGGGTGCGGAGCGTACGTGAACACGCGGCGGGGCATGCCCAGCAGTCCCAGGATGTGCATCGGGAAGAAGGTCAGGTTGAACCCGACGAACAGGACGGCGAAATGCAGCTTGCCCAGGCGCTCGTTCATCATCCTTCCCGTGATCTTGGGGAACCAGTAGTAAACGCCGGCGAACAGGCCGAAGAGCGTGCCCCCGAAGAGCACGTTGTGGATGTGGGCGACGACGTAATAGCTGTCCGTCACCTGCCAGTCGAACGGGACCACCGCGAGCGTGACCCCGCTTAAGCCCCCGATCGTGAACATGCCGATGAACCCGATGGCGAAATAGAGGGGCGTCCGCATGCGGAGGGCGCCGCCCCACATCGTGGCGAGCCAGTTGAAGATCTTCACGCCGGTCGGGATGGCGATGAGCATGCTGGCGATGGAGAAGAACGCGTCGGGAATGATGCCCAAGCCGACGGCGAACATGTGGTGCGCCCACACCGTGAACCCGAGGAAACCGATGGCCAGCAGCATGAACGCCATGGTGGTGCGTCCGAACAGGGGTTTCCGGGAAAAGACCGGGACGATTTCCGAGAGCATCCCGAAGACGGGAAGGATCAGGATGTACACCTCGGGATGGCCGAAGAACCAAAACAGGTGCTGCCACAGGAGCGGGTCACCGCCGGTTGTCGGATTGAAGAACGACGTCCCGAAGTGTCGATCCAGGTAGAGCAGGAGCGCGGCGGCGGTGAGAGAGGGGACGGCGGCCAGGATGAGGAACGAGTTGATCAGGGTGGCCCAGCAGAACAGCGGCATGTCGCGGAGCGACATGCCGGGCGCGCGGCGCTTGACCATGGTGGCGAGGAGATTCACGGCTCCCGCCATGGACGACACTCCGAGCACGGTGATCGAAATCGACCAGAAATCCATGGCGCCGCCCGGTGAATGCGCGGTCTCGGTGAGCGGCGCGTAGCTGAACCAGCCGACGTCCGGGAGGTGCGCGAACACGAAGGAGCTGTACAGGAGAAGCCCCGCGAACACGTACAGCCAGTAGCTCAGCGCGTTCAGCCGCGGGTAGATCACGTCCCGGGCTCCGATCATCAGCGGCACGAGGTAGTTCCCGAAACCCGCCAGGACCGGCATCGCGAAAAGGAAGATCATCGTGGTGCCGTGCATCGTGAAGATCTCGTTGTAGTGTTCCGGAGAGAGGAAGGTGTTGCGCGGAAACATGAGCTGGGTCCGCATGAGCATTGCGAACGAGGCCGCCACGAGGAAGAAGCCGAACGCTGTGACGATGTAGAGGATCCCGATCTTCTTGTGGTCCGTCGTTTCGAGCCAGTCCCGGATCGCCATTTCTGCGCGCTCCCTAGTGCAGCCCGGCCAGGTAAGCGGTGAGCTCGCGTACGCTCTCCGCGGGCAGATGGAGGTCCGGCATCTTGTTTCCCGGCTTGTCCGCCTGCGGATTCGCGATCCACCGGGCGAGGTCGGCGGCGTCGTTGAGAAGGGTCCCGGCCGCGATGTAGCGGCGGCTCGCGACGTGGGTGAGGTCGGGGCCCACGGTTCCCTTCGCGGGCGTTCCCCGGATCGTGTGACAGCCCACGCATGCCAGGGAAAGGAATTTCTTCTTTCCTTTCACGGCGTCAGGGGACTTCGGCGGCTCCGCGGGGGACTGTTGGCGGCGGATCCACGCGGAAAACCTTGCGGGAGACTCCGCGACCACCAGGAAGTCCATGTGTCCGTGCTCCACTCCGCAGAACTCGGCGCATTCTCCGAGGTAGGTGCCCGGTTCCACGGCCAGGAACGACTGGTACCGGATGTGCCCGGGGATGACGTCGGTCTTCCCCGACAGCTGCGGAACCCAGAAGCTGTGGATGACGTCGAGGGAGGTCAACTTGACCCGAACCTCCCTTCCCACGGGCACGTGGATTTCGTTCGCCGTTACCGCGCGCGTTCCCGGGTACGTGACGCCCCACCACCATTGGCGCGCGACGACCGAGACGGGAAGGGTGTTCGGGGCGGGCGGGGAGTCGAACTTCATCCCCTTGGTGCTCAAGACGAACATGTAAGCGAGGATGAGGGCCGGGACCACGGTCCAGAGCAGCTCCAGCTTCCAGTTTCCGTAGATCCGCTTCGCCATGCTCTCCGGGCGGTTCCGGTAGAGCACGATCTCCGCGGCGAGAAGCGAGTGCACGAGGAGAAAGATTCCCAGGCAGATGAGGAAGATGACGATCGCGATGTACCGGGTCTCCTCCGCGCCGGGGGAGGCGGGATAGAAGAAGGAGGGAGCGCCCGAGCAGCCGGCGAAAAAGGCGACCGCTCCGTACAGGATGGCCTTCCGTGCGTTCATGTCCCCCGTTGCGCCTGTGTGCCTGGAGATTCGAACCAACGCGGCGACGATCGGGTCTTCATCTAATATGATGATCATGCCCCCGGGGATTCGCGGGAAAAATCCGGAACCGGAACGTCGCTCCGGGCGCGACCTCCCGGTCCGGCGCCCTGCCGCGGAGTTTCGTTCTCATTGATCGGTTGCGACTTTCCCGATAAAATACATGACAGTCGCAGCGCGCACGGAAGGGACATGCCCCCCGACGACAAGCAGGGACCGCCGAAGACCTTGCGAGACGGGCTCCGCTCCGTCTTCGGTCCTCCCGACTCCGGGAAAGGGCCGGGCGGCGGCCTTCCGCCGAAAGTGCATTTCAGCATCTGGTATTTCCTGATCGCCCTGTTGTTCATCTCCCTGGTGCAGCAGTATTTCTTCTCCCGCCGGGTGGAGACCATCTCCTACAGTCAGTTCAAACGGGAAGTGGCCGCCGACAACGTGAGCAAGCTCACCGTCGGCCCGCAGACGATCACCGGCACGTTGAAAGGAAGCGGCAAGCGGGCGGGCGAGGAGTTCACCACCGTTCGCGTGGCGGATCCGGCCCTGGTGAAGGACCTGGACGCACACCACGTCCGGTACTCCGGAGAGTATCAGAGCAAGTTCCTGGGCACCCTTCTGTCGTGGCTGCTGCCGATCGGTCTCATTGTCGTTCTCTGGTGGTACTTCATGAAGAAGATGGGGCCGGGGGCCGGCGTCATGTCGTTCAGCAAGAGCAAGGCCAAGATGTTTGCCGAGAATCAGACCCGGGTCACCTTCGCCGACGTGGCCGGAATCGACGAGGCGGAGGAAGATCTCGAGGAGATCGTGGAATTCCTGAAAACTCCCGGGAAGTTTCAGAGGCTGGGAGGGCGGATCCCCAAGGGGATCCTGCTCGTGGGCCCGCCGGGAACCGGCAAGACCCTTCTGGCGAGGGCGGTCGCCGGAGAGGCGAAGGTGCCGTTCTTCAGCATCAGCGGGTCGGAGTTCGTGGAGATGTTCGTCGGCGTGGGGGCGGCGCGGGTGCGTGATCTGTTCGGGCAGGCGGTGAGTCAGGCGCCCTGCATCATCTTCATCGACGAACTGGACGCCCTGGGAAAGGCCCGCGGGATGAACATCATGGGCGGGCACGACGAGCGGGAGCAGACCCTCAACCAGCTCCTGGTGGAGATGGACGGGTTCGAGACGAACAAGGGGGTCATCATCATGGCCGCCACCAACCGACCCGAGATTCTCGATCACGCGTTGCTGCGCCCCGGCCGGTTCGACCGGCAGGTCCTGGTGGACCGGCCCGACATCAACGGGCGTGAGGCGATCCT
>CAYWOT010000131.1:0-7182 GCA_964459975.1 uncultured bacterium | reverse complement strand
GCAGACACCGATCGCGACTACTTCATGTCGGCGGAGCAGGCGAAGACGTATGGTATAATCGACAGCGTGGTCGACAAGAGACCATCGCTCGGAAAGCCCCTCGTGGACTGACGGAGGAACCCTTGACCCGGAAAATCAACGACAAGGCCAACATGCTCATCTGCTCGTTCTGCGGCAAGGCACAGAACGAGGTCCGCAAGCTCATCGCGGGTCCGACCGTGTATATCTGCGACGAGTGCGTGGAACTTTGCAACGACATCATCACGGAAGAATACGACGTCGAGGACTCCCTCGAGGAGAAGCGCCGCCGGCTGCCGAAGCCTGCGGAGATCAAAAAGATCCTCGACGAATACGTGATCGGGCAGGAGCGGGCCAAGAAGATCCTGTCGGTCGCGGTATACAACCACTACAAGCGGGTCGAAACGCGGACCGTCGACGGCGTCGAGCTGCAGAAGTCGAACATCATCCTGCTCGGTCCCACGGGCAGCGGCAAGACGCTGCTGGCGCAGACGCTGGCGCGCATCCTCAACGTTCCCTTCACGATCGCGGACGCGACCACCTTGACCGAGGCCGGGTACGTGGGGGAGGACGTCGAAAACATCATCCTGAGCCTTCTCCAGGCCGCCGACTACGACGTCGAGAAGGCCCAGAAGGGGATCGTCTACATCGACGAGATCGACAAGATCGCGCGCAAGGCGGAGAATCCCTCCATCACGCGGGACGTGTCCGGAGAGGGCGTCCAGCAGGCGCTGCTCAAGATCCTGGAAGGGACGATCGCGAACGTGCCGCCCAAGGGCGGACGCAAGCATCCGCAGCAGGATTTCATCAAGGTCGATACGGGCAACATCCTCTTCATCTGCGGAGGGGCCTTCATCGGGCTCGACAGCATCGTGGAGCGGCGGACGTCGAAGAAGATGATGGGGTTCTCGGCGGACATCGTCTCCCGGTCCGAGAAGAACATCGGCAAGACGCTGGAGTCGGTGCAGCCGGAGGATCTCATCCGGTTCGGGCTCATCCCCGAGTTCGTCGGCCGCCTGCCGGTGGTCGCCACGCTCCACGAGCTCGACGAGGGCGCCCTGGTCCAGATCCTGACGAAGCCCAAGAACGCGCTCGTGCGCCAGTATCAGCGGCTCTTCGACTTCGAGAACGTGAAGCTCGAGTTCTCCGAGGACGCCCTGGCCTCCGTCGCGCGGCAGGCCATCGAGCGCCGGGCGGGCGCGCGCGGCCTCCGCTCGATCCTCGAGCACATCATGCTGGACGTCATGTACGAGATCCCGTCCCAGAGCAACATCAAGAAGTGCATCATTTCGGAAGACGTCGTCAGCGGCAAGGTGCCGCCGGAGATCGTGCTGACCAAGAAGGCGGAGCTCGCGTAGGAATCCCTCGCGGTACGATGGAAGACAGAAAGAAAATCCTTCCGCTGCTGCCGTTGCGCGACATCGTCGTGTTCCCGCACATGGTGGTGCCCCTGTTCGTCGGGAGGGACCGGTCCATCGCGGCGCTCGATGCGGCGCTCTCGCAGGACCGGCTCATCTTCCTCGCGTCCCAGAAGGACGCCGCCACGAACGAACCGAGCGAGGAGGACGTCTTCCGCGTCGGGATCGTCGCCCAGGTCGTCCAGATCCTGAAGCTTCCGGACGGAACGGTCAAGGCCTTGGTCGAGGGGCGGTTCCGGGCCCGGATCCTCCACTACCTTCCGAACGACCGGTATTTCCAGGTCAGCGCCGAGGAGCAGCCCGTCGAGCGGTTCGGAGGGGCCGTCGCCGAGGCCCTGGTGCGCAACCTCGTCACCTCCTTCGAGGCGTATGCCAAGCTGAGCAAGAAGGTCCCCTCGGAGGTGCTGCTGCAGTTCGCCTCCCTGGACGACCCGGCGAAGCTCGCGGACCTCGTGGCCGCGCACCTGCACGTCAAGCTGTCCGACAAGCAGGCGGTGCTCGAGCTTCCCACGGCGAGGGCCCAGATCGAGAAGCTCCTGGCGCTTCTGGAGTCCGAGATCGAGATCCTGGAGATCGAGCGGAAGATCCGGGGGCGCGTCAAGAAGCAGATGGAGAAGACGCAGCGGGAGTTCTACCTGAACGAGCAGATGCGCGCCATCCAGAAGGAGCTCGGGCAGGGCGACGAGGGACGCTCGGAGCTCGACGAGCTCGAGGAGAAGGTCCGCGAGAAGAAGATGAGCCGGGAGGCGCAGCAGAAGGCGGAGAAGGAGATCAAGAAGCTGCGCCTGATGTCGTCGATGTCGGCGGAGGCCACCGTCAGCCGGAACTACGTCGACTGGCTCATCTCGATCCCGTGGCAGGAGCGGACCGAGGACAAGCTCGACATCGACGTCGCGGAGCGGATCCTGGACGAGGACCATTACGGGCTGGAAAAGGTCAAGGAGCGGATCGTGGAGTATCTCGCCGTCCGCAAGCTGGTGGCGAAGCTCAAAGGTCCGATCCTGTGCTTCGTGGGGCCCCCCGGCGTGGGCAAGACCTCCCTCGCGAAATCGATCGCGCGGGCGACGGAGCGCAGGTTCGTGCGCATGTCCCTGGGAGGCGTCCGCGACGAGGCGGAGATCCGGGGGCACCGCAGGACGTACATCGGCGCGCTGCCCGGCAAGATCATGCAGCAGATGAAGAAGGCGGGCACCGTCAATCCGGTCTTTCTGCTCGACGAGGTCGACAAGATGTCGATGGACTTCCGGGGGGATCCGTCGTCGGCGCTCCTGGAGGTGCTCGACCCCGAACAGAACAACACGTTCAACGACCACTACCTCGACGTGGACTACGACCTTTCCGACGTGATGTTCATCACGACGGCGAACACGCTCCACAGCATCCCGCCGCCCCTCCAGGACCGGATGGAGATCATCCGGCTTCCCGGCTACACGGAGATGGAGAAGGTCCGGATCGCCGCGGACCACCTGCTGCCGAAGAAGATCGAGGAGCACGGGCTGCCCGGCGACCGGATCGTCTTTTCGGGCGCCTCGATCCTGCACGTCATCCGCTACTACACCCGGGAGGCGGGCGTCCGGAACCTCGAGCGCGAGCTGGCCTCCATCCTCCGCAAGATCGCCCGGGAGCTCGTCAAGGACAAGGCCCAGGCGAAGATCCGGGTCACCCCGCAGTCCGTTCGCCGGTACCTGGGCGTGCGGAAGTTCCGGTACGGCGAGGCCGAGGAACAGCGCCAGATCGGCCTGGCGACGGGGCTCGCCTGGACCGAGTTCGGCGGGGAGCTGCTCCTCATCGAGGCGGCGATCATGCCCGGGAAGGGGAACTTGAAGGTCACGGGCAAGCTGGGGGAGGTCATGCAGGAGTCGGCCCACGCGGCGCTCTCATACATCCGGACGCGCGCCGACATCATGGGTCTGGAGAAGGACTTCTACCAGAAGATCGACATCCACATCCACGTGCCGGAAGGGGCGATCCCCAAGGACGGCCCCTCCGCCGGGATCACGATGGCGACGGCGCTTGCGTCCGCGCTCCTGCGCGTCCCCGTGCGCAACGACCTGGCGATGACCGGCGAGATCACGCTGCGGGGGCGGGTGCTTCCGATCGGAGGCGTGAAGGAGAAGCTGCTCGCGGCCCACCGCGGCGGGATCCGGACCGTGATCCTGCCTTTCGACAACGAGAAGGACCTGGCGGAGATCCCGGCGAAGATCAAGAAGACCCTCAAGATCCTGTTCGCCCGCCACATGGACGACGTGATCTCCGCGGCCATCGAGATGCCGGAGACCCGCCGGAGCGAGGACGCGGTCGCCCTTCCCAAGTCGTCCCCTCCCGAACCCGAAGGTGCGGGCGGGGACGTCGTCCGGCACTAACCTTCTTCCGTTTTCGCGTACCCGGTCCGGATCTCGGCGCCGCAGGCCGCCGCGATGCGCTCGACGTCCCTTCTCCCGAAGATCCGGGGAAGCGGCACGAGCCCGGTCGGGCCCCCCGCCTCCCGCGGCAGCCGAAGGACCGTCTCCGTCAGGAGGATCGCCGCGAGCCGTCCGCCCGGGTCGGAGACGGAGGCGGCCGGCCTGGACGGATCGCCGGTGCGCATGACTCCGGCCGCGGCGGCCGGGTCGCCGACGCCGCCCCGCAGGGAGCCGCGAAGCCAGAACAGAAAGGCGGCGGACAGCTCCCTGCCTACCGTCCCCAGGAGACCGAGCCCCACGGTCATTCCTTTTGCGACGCGCGCCGGCCTTCCGCCCGGCAGACCCAGCACCGACTCCGCCCCGGCCTCGAAGTATCGACCCGATGGGGCCAGGGGAGGGGGGGCGGCGGCGCGTCCGACCTGTCCGGCCAGCCTGCGAAAGAAGGCGTATCCACCGAACCGGTCCGGAGAGCAGAACAGGAACCGGAAGACCGGCGCCCGCTTCACCGCGGGCGCCTCCCGCTGATCCGTCCTCGGCTCTTCCATCGATCGGGCGTCCGGACGGCCGTCCGCGGATGGCCTGGCCAGGAAGTGGGCGGCCAGGAGGTCGGTTACGCCCGGCAGCATCCCGCATCCGGAGATCGCCCCGACGCCGGCGCGTCGAAAGGCGTGGTGGATCTCCCGGCGGTCTTCCTCCGAGAGGATTCCGTCGCCGATGCTGGCGACCGGCCGCTTCGAGCCGGCGCAGGTGAGGAACATCGGCTTTTCGTATTCCGAGCAGGGGCCCACGGCGTTGGCCACGGCGTCGATCCCGCCCAGGAGCCGCTCGAGGTCGGGACCCCGTCCGACGTCGGCCATCGCCCACCGGCACTTCGGAGAGAGGGCCTTGGCGAACTTCTTGGCCTGCTTCACACTGTAGTCGACGAGCAGAAGCTCCCGGACCTCGCTTCGGGCGACGAGCTCCCGGGCCGCGGTCTGTCCGACGAACCCCATGGCGCCGAGCAGGGCGATCTTCATGGCGTCTATCGTAGCAGAGACGGGCTCCCGTTTCGCGTTGACACAAAAGACGAATCTCTGCTACCGTGAAAAATCCTTTCTTCTGCGGCGCGGCGGGCGGATAGCTCAGTTGGTAGAGCATCGCCCTTACAAGGCGAGGGCCACAGGTTCAAGTCCTGTTCCGCCTACCAATATTTGCGGGGGCCGTGAGAGATCACGGCCCTTTCTCGTTTTGACGAGTCCCGCGCCGCGGCGGATCCTTGGACACGAAAAGGATTGGCCGTGAAGGCGCGGGCACGGTAGACTCGGGGCAGCACCGAACCGCCCGCGCGGATCACCGCGTTCGAACGCCGTGAGAAGACCGCCGCTGCGGCCGTGACCTCCACCGTTGTCCCCAACAAGGGAGAACGAAGTGTCCGATTTTAATAGGTTTCTACGGAATCTCGCGGCGGACAAGATGGATTGACGCTTGTCATCCCGATGGATCGAAGATCATGACACAGATATTGCTCACATCGTTCTTAATTGCCGCAATCGTGTTTGCATTATTTATTGTTCCGAAGGTTACAGCGGATATTGCAAGAGATGCCGGCGTTAATGAAGCCAAATGGTATTTCTACAGCACCGTTTTCAACGTAGCTGCTTTGATGTGGCTATACACATCTTTAGGTCCAAAGACGTATCGACGAAAAATATTTCTGGCAACACTGATAGCCATATATGTAATCATATTCTACGGAGCCTATGCGATAGACAAATACGTCAGATATTGACAGAATAACCAAGAATACTTCAGGACACCGAAGAATCCTCCCCGACATCAGCTCGAAGCTGACACTTGTCCTGCCGAGAGCGTGAGTTCCCGTCCCTTGGCTGGAGCGTCGGTCCTGTTCCGGTCGGCTGTCCTCCCCGTTCCGCGTGGGCGCCGCGCCCGTTTTGCGGGTTCGGTGCTCGGAGCGCAGGGCCGGCTCCCGGACCCGCCGATCCCGGGGCAGGCTGTGCCCCGATTCTCCGGCGCGGATCCGCGCTCTTCGTTACCGGGAATCGACTGCCACGCCGCGCAGCGAGAGCTGCTCGACCGCCGAGAAAGCGTGCGAGCGGACGAACAGCGTGCACAAAAGCGCCGTCGTCCCGGCCGTGGCGAAGAGCAGGGCGACGACGACGAACTGGTAAACGGCGGCGACGACCGGGTCGCTGCCCGCCAGCACCATTCCGGCCATCAGCCCCGGAATCCAGACGATTCCCAGGGAGCGCAGGTTGTTGATGCTGGGGATGGTGCTCGCCTCCACCGCGGCCCTTACGTACGGCGCCACGACGGCGTTGGGCGAGGCGCCCAGCGCCAGGCCGGCTTCGATCTGGCCGGCGTGCGCCTCGACCTCGGCCCGGAACCGGTCGAGGGCGAGCGCCGTCGTGTTCATCGCGCTGGCGATCAGCATGCTTCCGACGGGGATCAGGGTCGCCGGCGCGCGGTCCACGACCCCCAGGACGAGCATGGCGACGATCACGAGCCCGGCGCTCAGCGAGACGGAACGCGTCGTCACCTGCAGGATTCCGGGGATGCGCCGGGTCCGGCGCGCGGCGATGGCCGCTCCGGCCAGCATCATGCCCAGCAGGACGAACGCGGTGAGCCACTGGGCGGTCCCCAGGACGAACGTCAGCAGCAGGCCGACGACGACGATCTGGGCGATCCCGCGGGTGAGCGCGGTCGCCGCCTCGAGCCGCAGGGGAACGCCGTGCCGGCTTGCGACGAACGCCACGGCGAGGGCAAGGGCGGCCGCGCCGATCGTCTGCGCGGCAAGCAGCGCGGTCGGGTCATGGAACAGGTGATTGAGCATCGAGGACCTCCGAAACGGTTCCGACGCGGACCAGCCGGCCTGCGTCGATCAGGATGGCGCGGTGGGCGAGGCGGGCCGCCTGCGCGGTGTCATGCGTGACCATGAGCGCCGTCAGCCGCCGCTCCCGCAGGACCCGGACGAGCAGCGCCTCGATCTCGCGCTCCGCCCGGTCGTCGAGCGCCGAGGTCGGCTCGTCGAGCAGCAGGACCTCCGGCTCGTTCGCCAGGGTCCGCGCCAGAGAGACGCGCTGCGCTTCGCCGCCCGACAGCCGGGACACGTCGCGCCCCGCGAACCCCGCCAGCCCCACCTGCTCGAGGAGACCGTCGATCTCCGCAGCGGACAGGTCGCGGCCCTGCTGACGCGGACCGAAGCGCAGGTTCTCCGCGATGGGGCCGGGGAACAGGTACGCCGCCTGCATCACCATGCCCACCCGGCGTCGCAGCTCCCGCGGCGCGATCTCCCGGTAGTCCCGGCCGGCGAGGAGCACCGTCCCGCCGGTGGGCTCGTCCAGCCG
>CAYWOT010000130.1:0-7236 GCA_964459975.1 uncultured bacterium | reverse complement strand
CAACGCCGAAGCCGCCATGGACGCCGCGGAATGCATCGGGTGCGGCGCGTGCGTCGCCGCCTGCCCGAACGGAGCGGCCATGCTCTTCACGGGGGCCAAAGTGGCGCAGCTGGCCGCCCTCGCCCAGGGCAAGCCGGAAGCCAAGGCGCGGGCCCTCGCGATGATCAAGACGATGCACGATTGCGGATTCGGCAACTGCACGAACCACTACGAGTGCCAGGCGGCCTGTCCGAAGGGGATCCACGTGAAGTTCATCGCGCGGCTCAACCGCGAATATCTGAAGGCCCTCTTCGGATAGGCCCGCGGCCGCGCGCCGCCCGGCGGGGCGGGAACCGCCGAGAAGCGTTCCCGCCCGCGTCACTTCTCCATCGTGAACTCCTGCATGTCGAACCAGAACCCGTTCTGGCCGATCGAGTCGATCTCCGCCTTCAGGATCTTCATGTGCAGCTCCTCCTCCTTGGCCAGGGAGAGGAACATCTCCTTGGCCTCCGGGGAGGGCGCGGTGGAGGCCAGGTCCAGATAGAACCGGTTCGCGACGATCTCGCGGTCGACCGCGATCTCGAGAATCCGGACTTCGTCCAGCTGCGCCGGGTCCGCGGGCTCGATCTCCAGGTCCTGGTAGGCGCTCGCGGTGAACACCGCGGCCACCGCGTCGATCTCCTCGGCCTTGGGGAGCAGCCACGGCTGGCCTTTCAGCATGTGCACCAGATGCCTCTCCAGCTTGGTCATGTGCCCCACCTCGTCGTCGGCCAGGTTGATGAGGACGTTTTTCGCCTTGGGATCCTTGACCGCCTTCGCGAACTTGACGTATGCGCCGATCGCATCCTTCTCCCGGTAGATCCCGCGGTGAATGATCGCGACCGCCTCGGACGTCTTCATCTCCTTCCCCCTTTTCGAATGGTTTCGCCGGACGCCGGTGCGGGCGAAAAGCAACCTGCCGCCATGATACTCCCCTCCCGGCGGCCCGGCCAGGCTCCGGAAGCGGACCCGGGCCCCCTGCCCCGGGGGGCGGCGTACAAAGCGTTACAGGTCGAGAAACAGCCAGGGCGCACGCGCCTTCCCTTCCCGCTCGTGGCGGGCGATCTCCGTCTCGAGGGACAGCGTCAGAGCGATCTCGTCACGCCCGGCGAGGAGGCACTCCTTCGGGAAGGACCCGATTTCGAAGGAATGCACGTCGCCGTTCGGGTCCGTGACCGTCTGCGCGGGAAGATCGACCGACATCGTGCTTCCGGGGGACGCCGCAAGCAGGGCGATGAGACCCCGGACCGTTTCCGCCGGGAGCCGCACCGGAAGCATCCCGTTCTTGAGGCCGTTGTTGTAGAAGATGTCGCCGAACGACGGGGCGACGACCGCTCGGATCCCGTAGTCCATCAGGGACCAGACGGCGTGCTCCCGCGAGGACCCGCAGCCGAAGTTCTCGCCCGCGACCAGGATCTTCCCGCCGCGGTACGGAGCCCGGTTGAGCGGAAAGTCCGGCACCTCCCGCCCCTCCGCGTCGAACCTCCACGCGTGAAAGAGCCCGACCCCCAGGCCTGTCCGGTCGACCGTCTTGAGGAACCGGGCCGGGATGATGGCGTCCGTGTCGACGTTGTTGCGGTCCAGCGGGACCGCAACGCCCGACAGGAAGTCGAACTTCTCGATCATCCGGCGAGCACCTCCCGCACGTCCGTGATGTGTCCGGCAACGGCCGCCGCCGCGGCCATCATCGGGCTCATGAGATGCGACCGGCCGCCCGGACCCTGGCGGCCTTCGTAGTTGCGGTTCGACGTGGAGGCGCACCGCTCGCCGGGCTTGAGCCGGTCCGGGTTCATCCCCAGGCACATCGAGCATCCCGGAAGCCTCCACTGGAAACCGGCGTCGACAAAGATCCGGTCCAGCCCCTCCTCTTCCGCCTGCCGCTTCACGAGCCCCGAGCCCGGCACCACCATCGCCGTCACGCCGTCGGCGACCTTTCGACCCCTGGCCACCTTCGCCGCGAGCCGCAGGTCCTCGATGCGCGCGTTGGTGCACGAGCCGATGAAGACCTTGTCCACCGGGATGTCCACGAGCCGCGTGCCGGGACGGAGGTCCATGTACCGCAGCGCCCGCTCCATCCTCTCCCGGACGCGCGCATCGGTCCGGGCCGCCGGATCGGGGACGACGCCCGTCACGGGAACCGCGTCCTGCGGGCTCGTTCCCCACGTCACCTGCGGGGCGATGTCCGACGCGTCGATCGACACCTCCCGCTGGAACGAGGCCCCCTCGTCGGAGGCAAGCGACCTCCAGAGCGACACCGCGGCCGGCCAGTGCGTCGCCCCGGGAGCCGCGGGACGTCCGGCCAGATAGCCGAAGGTCGTCTCGTCCGGCGCGACCAGTCCGAAACGCCCGCCCGCCTCGATGGTCATGTTGCAGACCGTCAGGCGCTCCTCCATCGACATGCGCCGGATCCCCTCCCCGGCGTATTCGATCGCGAACCCCGTGCCGCCCCCCGACCCGATCTTCGCGATGATCGCCAGGATCACGTCCTTGGCCGAGACGCCGAATCCCATCGCTCCCGTCACCGTGATCCGCATCTCGCCCGGCCGCTTCTGCCACAGCGTCTGGGTCGCCAGGGCGTGCTCCACTTCCGAGGTCCCGATCCCGAAGGCGATCGCCCCGAACGCGCCGAGCGTGGACGTGTGGGAGTCGCCGCACACGGCCGTGATCCCCGGCAGGATCAGGCCGTTTTCCGGGGCCGTCACGTGGACGATCCCCTGGCGGATGTCGTCGATGTCGAAGAGGGTGATCCCCGCCGCCGCGGCGTTTTCCCGGAGCTTTTCGATCTGCCGCCGGCTGTCGGGGTCCTCGATCCGGTCGAGGCGGTCCGGCGAAGTCGGAACGTTGTGGTCCGGAACGGCGAGCAGGGACAGCGGCCGCCGGACCTTGCGGCCCGCGGCCCGCAGAGCCGCGAACGCCTGGGGACTGGTCACCTCGTGCACCATGTGGCGGTCGATGTACAGCAGGCAGGTCCCGTCGGGCCGTTCGCTTACCACATGGCTGTCCCAGATCTTCCGGATGATCGTCCGCATTGGCCGTTCGATGCACCCGAATTACGAACGATTCGCAGAATCACGAATCGGATGTTCGTTTGGCGGCATCTTCTAAAACCTGGCGCCGGAACCGGCGCCGCGCTTGGAATCGTAAAGGGGACGGACGGCTCGAGGGTTTCCGATGCCGCACCGCACGAGAAAACACCGCAGCACGCGCCTCACCGGAACCCCCGGGGAGGCCGACTGGGCCCGGAGGGCGCCGGCGCGGGCGATGCTCCGCGCCGTGGACTTTTCGGACGAGGATTTTTCCAAGCCGATCGTCACGGTCGCCTGCCCGTTCACCAATGCCACGCCGTGCAACAACCACATCCGGCGGCTCGGCGATTTCGTCTCCGACGAGGTCCGCGCCGCGGGCGGAAAGCCGTTTCTGTTCGGAACACCCGTCATCAGCGACGGCGAGACGATGGGAATGGAAGGGATGAAGTACTCCCTGATGTCCCGGGACCTGATCGCGGACTGCATCGAGACGATGCACGAAGGGTATGCCGCAGACGGCATCTTGACGCTTTCGGGCTGCGACAAGAGCATCCCCGGAGCGCTCATGCCCATCCTGCGGAACAACGCCGTCGGCTTGACCCTGTACGGAGGGACGATCCTGCCCGGCCGTTACGAGGGAGAGGACCTCACGATCGTCAGCGCCTTCGAGGCGGTCGGCGCCCACGCCGCGGGCCGGATCACCGGCGAGCGTCTGCGGGAAGTCGAATGCCGGGCCTGCCCCGGGGCGGGCTCCTGCGGGGGCATGTATACGGCCAATACGATGGCGTCGGTGATCGAAGCGATGGGCTTAAGCGTTCCCGGGTCCGCCGCCCACACCGCCGTGGACCGGCAAAACCGGGTTTCGCGGGCGAAGCGCAACGACTGCGCCGCCTCGGTTCGGGCGCTGATGGGGATGCTCGACCGCGGACTCCGCGCGCGGGACATCGCCACGCGCGAAGCGTTCGAAAACGGGATCGCCGTGATGATGGCCCTCGGGGGGTCGACGAACGGGGTCCTCCATATTCTCGCGCTGGCCCACGAGGCGGGCGTCCCTGTCGCGCTCGACGATTTCGACCGGATCGGAAGCCGCGTCCCCTTGATCGGGAACTTCAAGCCGTCCGGCCGCTACGTCATGGCCGACTTGGACCGCATCGGCGGCGTGCCGGCAGCCATGAAGGCGCTCCTTGACGCCGGTCTGCTCCACGGGGACTGCTTGACCGTCACGGGGAAGACGGTCTCGGAAAACCTGGAGCGCACGGCGCCTCCGCCGGCCGGGCAGGACATCGTCTACCCCGCGGAGCGGCCGCTGGCGCCTCCCGGCCGCCACATCACGGTGCTCCGAGGCAGCCTGGCGCCCGAGGGGGCGGTCCTGAAGCTCAGCGGCAAAGAGCTTGATCACCATACGGGACCGGCGCGGGTGTTCGACGCGGAGGAAGCGGCGCTCGACGCGATTCTCTCCGGGGCGATCCGCAAGGGAGACGTGCTCGTGATCCGGTACGAGGGTCCGCGGGGAGGACCGGGGATGCGGGAGATGCTCTCCCCCTCGGCGGCCCTGATGGGAGCGGGATTGGGCGGGGACGTCGCCCTCGTGACCGACGGTCGGTTCTCGGGCGGCACCCACGGGATCATGGTGGGCCACGTTGCTCCGGAGGCCCAGGCGGGAGGGCCCATCGCGGTGGTCCGGGAAGGGGACCGGATCACCATCCATCCCCGGAACCGGACGATCTCGCTGGACATCGCCGAGACGGAGATCGCGGAGCGGCTCGCGCGCTTTCGGAGTCCGGAGCCCAGATTCCGCGGCGGCGTTCTCGGGAAATACGCAAGGCTCGTCGGGAGCGCCTCCGAGGGCGCGGTGACCGGCTAGGGGAAACGCATCGATGGCCAGGAAGACCCGGACGATCACCGGCGCGGAGCTCCTGTGCCGGTCCCTCGTACAGGAAGGCGTGACCTACCTGTTCGGCTACACGGGGGGCGCCATCATGCCCGTGTACGACGCGTTCCCGCGATTTCCGCAGCTCAAGCACGTCATGGTCCGGCACGAGCAGGCGGCGGCCTTCGCGGCGCAGGGAATGGCGCGGGCCACGGGGAAGGCCGGGGTGTGCATCGCGACCTCCGGGCCGGGAAGCACGAACCTGATGACCGGGATCGCCGATGCGCACATGGACTCCATCCCGATCGTGGCCATCACCGGACAGGTCGCCACCGCCGTGATCGGGACCGACGCGTTCCAGGAAAGCGACATCATCGGCATGCTCGTCCCCGTCACGAAGCAGTCCTACAGCGTCGACGATCCGTACGAGATTCCGCGGGTCGTCAAGGAAGCGTTCTACCTGGCCAACACGGGGCGGAAAGGGCCGGTCAACATCGACCTGCCCAAGGATGTCGCCAACGCGGCGGTGCCGGACGACGGATTCGACAGCACGATCCGTTACCCGGTCCCTCGGCCTCCGGGGTTTGTCGAGGACCAGCTGGAGCGCGTGCGGAGCCTGATGGCCGGTGCGAAGCGTCCCGTGGTCTTCGTCGGACACGGCGTCATCCAGGCCGACGCCCAACAGGAGGTGCGGCGGTTCCTCGAGCGGTCCCGCATGCCGTTCGCATGCACCCTGCACGGGATCAGCGCCCTGCCGTCGGATCATCCGCAGTGCCTGGGGATGATGGGAATGCACGGCACGGTGGAGGCGAACCGGGCGATCGAGCACGCCGACCTGATCATCGCGCTCGGCATGCGCTTCGACGACCGCGTGACCGGCAAACTCGACGAGTACGCCCGGAGCGCGAGCGTGATCCACGTGGAGCAGGACCCCTCCGAAATCAACAAGAACGTCCGCGCCGCCGTCGCCGTCTACAGCGATCTCAAGTCCGCGGTCGCCCGCATGGCGACGGTGGTTCGCCCGAAGCCGTACAAGGAGTGGTACGCCCTTGCCGCTCGAAACCGAAAGTACTGGAATACGATTGACGGTGCAAACGGCGGAAATGGAAAGCCAAACAAAAACAGTTTGCTGATGTCCGGAGTGATCCGCGCGCTGTCGGAGGTGACGGAGGGAGGGGACAACGTCGTGGCCGACGTGGGTCAACACCAGATGTTCGCGGCGCGGTACTACCGCTTTCAGCGTTTCAACACGTGGTTCAATTCCGGGGGGCTCGGATCGATGGGGTTCTCGCTCCCCGCCGCCATGGGCGTGAAGGTGGCGCGCCCCGGGGAGCGGGTCTGGGTGGTCGTCGGGGACGGGTCCTTCCAGATGAACATCCAGGAGCTCGGCACCGTGATGGAGCAACGGCTGGATCTCAAGATCGTCCTGCTGAACAACAATTTCCTGGGGATGGTGCGGCAGTGGCAGGACCTGTTCCACGGAAGCCGATTCATCGGGACTCCCGTCCGGAACCCCGATTTCGTCGCCCTCGCGGCGGCCTACGGGATCGCCGGGGAGCGGGTCTCCGACCGCGGCACCCTCGAGCCGGCCCTGCGGCGGGCGATGCGCCACAAGGGCGCGTACCTGCTCGAGATCGTGACCGACACGGAAGAGATGATCCTTCCCATGATCCCCGCGGGCGCCCCGTTTTCCGAGATGAGGACCGCCCGGTGAGCCGGGAGGGGTCGCATACGATCCTGGCGTTCGCCCACAACCAGCCGGGCGTCCTGTACAAACTGCTTTCCCTCGTGCGGAAGAAGCGTTACAACGTAGAGACGATCACCGTCGGCCCCACGCACGTGGACGGGATCAGCCGCATGACCATTTCGTTTTCCCATGGAGAGGGGAACAAGATCGACCAGATCGTGCGGCAGATCGACAAGATCACCGAGATCCCGAAGGCCGAGGACGTCACCAATGCGAACGTGATCAACCGGGAGCTGGTGCTGCTGAAGGTAAGGGCTTCCCGGCAGGATCGCGTGCACGTGACGGCGACGGTGCAGGTCTTCGGCGGGAACGTCGTCCACGTCTCCCCGACGCACATGATCGTGGAGATCACGGGCAAGCGGGAGCACGTCGACGGAGCCGTCGAGATGTTCGAGGACTTCGGAATCGACGGGATCGCGCGGACGGGGGCGACCGTCATGCATCGGGAAGAGGAGGACATGGGGCTCGACCGGATCGTGCTGCCGGGAAAACGGGCGGGCGCGGCGCGGCGCTGACCCGCAGCGCTTCGCGCACCGCGACCGGGCCGCCCTTGCCCGATGATCCGGCAGGCGGTC
>CAYWOT010000129.1:0-7238 GCA_964459975.1 uncultured bacterium | reverse complement strand
CACCAGATCGGCCCAGTCCGCGCTCACGGGCAGGTCCTCCGCGCGCCCCGCGGCGAACGTGACGTTGACCGCTCCGTCGATCGAGAGGCCGGCACGTGCCACCAAAAGCATCTCCCGGCTCATGTCGACCCCGATCACCCGGCCCGCCGGTCCGACGCGGCGCGCCGCGACCAGGGAGTCGAAGCCGGCGCCGCACCCCACGTCCACGACGCGCATTCCGGCTTCCGGGTCTCCCAGCCGGAACGGATTGCCGACCCCCACGAAATGCCGGACCACGTCGGGAGGAAGGGCCTCCAGCACGTCGGCCGGATAGCCGAGATTCTCCGCGCTCTCCCTTCCCACCGGATACCGGAACTGCCCCGCCGGGTCGGCGGCTATCGCCGCATACCGGCGGCGGATGATCTCTCGAACTCGATCGGAATCCATGGATTCCTCCGCTCCTAAAAAAAGGGATGCGCACCGGGCGCGAACGCAACGTACGCGGCGGCGCGGAGCCGAAGCGGCGCCGGCCGCATGAGGCGGGAACCGAGGCGGTCCGGGGGTTCGTCAACGGCAAATCCGGGCGGAGAGGGTCCGCCAGGCCACGTGGTGGAGGGTCCCCACCGCCACCCGTCCGGCCGCAAACGGCCTTTCTCGATTCGATGCGGCCGGACGGCCCGCCGGTTTCGATCCGAACGACAACTCCCCGGTTTTCCTATGTCCTGGTGTCTTCAAGGCAACGATTCGCGAAAGCGTACTGCCATCCCGGCCCGACCCCCCGGACCGCCCCTTCGCCGCCGTTCCGCGCCCGTGCCGGGTGATCGGCCGCGCGTTTTTCGCCGCAACCACCGCCTGCCCCGCGCATCACAGTGCGGGGATCGCTTTTTTTTGGTTCCAACGCCCACCCGAACGAAGGAGGAGTCCGATGCCCCGAGTCCCGATGGTCGGCACAAAGATCGCGGCGTTCGCCGTTCTCGTCATCTCCCTCTCTCTCCTGGGCTGTGCAGGGCAACAGGGCGGAATGTCCGCCGGCATGGCGAACGACGCGTCGGGCGGCAAAACCGGCGCGGCCCTCTTCAAACAGCGGTGCGCGTCGTGCCACCCCAACGGCGGGAACGTCTTCAAAGCGGAAAAAACCCTCCACAAGGCGGTCTTAAGCGCGAATAATCTGGCCAACGCGGATGCCCTTGTGAAGTACGTGCGGAAACCGGGACAAGGCATGCCCAAGTTCAGCGAACGGTCTCTCCCCGATCCGGAAGCCCGGAAGATTGCGGAGTATGTCCTGAAGACGTTCTGACGATCGAATATCGCAGGGGCCGGGGCCGGACGCCCTGCTGCACGGCGGATTTCGCCGGATTTTCGGGGGTGACCGTCTTCGGCCTCTTTGCGCAAAGATTCCTGATACGTCTTGACAGCGGGCGTCGCCACGCTTTACGCTTTTTTTGGCCCGCATTCGCACCACGGCCGCAAGCGTTGCGTCTCCGGCGGCCGACCAGCCGCGTCCGACGGATCCCCGAGCCGCTCGCTCCGCGCGCTACACTGCAAGCCCGGAGGGGTGCGCGGGGCGCGCGACGGTTCGGCCCGGCGGGATACGACCGGCAAGGAGGGTTGGGGGAAGATGCCATTGAAGATACCGCGCCGTGCGCCGTCGGTCGCCGCCCTTTCGATGGGGTCTTGCCTCATCGCCCTGATCGTTGCGCTCGTCCCGCTTTCCGCGCACGCCGGCGGCGCCGAAAGGATACTCGCTTCGGCCGAGTCGCCGGCGGGGACGCCGGCCGTCCGCGCGCCCGAGGGAGCGCTTGAGCGGGCGCTCGCCCATGTCCGAACCGAAGGAATCGACAAGATCCGGATCCGCGAGGCGATCTCGCTCCTGGAGCACCTTGCGCCGAAATTCCCCGACGACATCCGCATCCCCCTTGACCTCGCGGAGGCCTGGTACCGGCTCGCCGATCCGGAGCGGGACGTCGACAAGGAGTTCCCCGTCTACGAGAAGGCGGGGGCGTACGCGCGCGAAGTCCTGGAACGGGATCCCGGATGCGTCGAAGCCCTGTACTGGCGCGGTCTCGTCCTGCTCAAGACGGCCGAGAAGGCGGGGCCGTTTCGCGCGTACGGCTTCGTGCGCAACGGCGTCCGCGAGCTGCAGCGGGTTCGCCGGAAGATGCCGGCCTACGACCACGGGGGCGCCTCGCGCGTCCTGGCGCTGCTCTACTACACAGCCCCGGGGTGGACGCCCTTCGGCGACATCGACCGGTCGGTCGCCCTCGCCGAGGAGGCCGTCCGCATCGCCCCGGACTACCCCCCGAACCATCTCTACCTCGCCAACGCCTACCGCAGGCAGGGCGGCCGCGAAGCCGCGATCCGCGAATACCGGACGTTGCTGGCAATGTCGTCCGGACCGCAGGGAGTTCCCTGGGCGGGCATCCGGGAACAGGCCGGCCGCGCCCTCCGGACGCTCGGGGCGCCCGAAGCCGGGTCTCCGTAGGTCCCCGCGATCGCTCGGCCGGCGTCAGCCCGGCGGATTCTCGATGATCACCTTGAGGATCGCGGCCGAAGGGATCGCGATGACAATTCCGAGCATGCCGAAGAGCACGCCGCCCGAGAGGAGCGCGAAGAGGATGACGACCGGATGGAGCAAGACGGCCTTGCCGAGAATGAGCGGGCCCACCACTTGGTCGATGACGAGGCGCAGGACGGAGTAAAAGAGAACGAACTTCAGGAAAAGCGCGATGCCGCCGTGGCCGAATGCGGCGACACTCGTGACCGTCGCCGCGACGACGGGGCCGATGACGGGAATCAACTCGAAAGACCCGATCCCGACAGCGAACAGCGGCGCGTACGGCAGCCCGAAGAGGAATTGCAGGAAGAACCACGCAACGAAGGCCGTAAAAAGCACGATGAGGAGCAGTCCTCTCAGAAACCGCCCGAGGACGCCGTCCACCGTCGCTGCAAATCGGCGCCGCTCCGCCCACCGCGCCTCGGATCCCCGGGACACCAGCCAGTCGATAAACCGCCTGCCGTCCACCAGGAAATAAAAGAGCAGGATCACGGTGAGGGTGATCAGAAGGATCACCTCGACGGCGGCGGCGCCGGCGGTGATCATCTGCGAAGGGTCGCTCGGAAGCCGCTGCAGCGCCTCCGTGATCCGCCGAGCCACGACGTCCGCGTCCACGGTCCGTCCCAGAACCCGGACCGGTCCGCTCCCCACGAATTTCGCGGCGACGCGGTGGACGACCTCCGGCGCGTTCGCGACGGCCGCCTTGACGTCGGCGCCGAGCGCCGGCCCGAACCGGTAGACGGCCGCCGCGGCCGCACCGCCGAGGACCAGGAACAGCGCCAGGACCACCGCGAGGCGCGGCAACCGCATCCGCCGCTCGAGTAGGTCCACCAGCGGGTTCGCGACATAGGCGAGCAGCGCGGCCGCGGCGAAGGGCAACAGGATCCGGCGCAGCAGGTAGGCCAGCAGCCCCGTGGCGAGCAGCCCGGTCCAGAACCGCCAGCCCGGCACGCTCGTCGGTCCGGCCGGCATCCCGCGCGGGGTCAGCGGTCGACGCCTCGCCCGTCCCCGGGTCCGTCTTTCCCGCTCCCGCCGGAGGGGGCCCCATCCGCCCGGGCCGGGAGAGGCGCGTCATAGACCCGATCCTTCCATCGGACCCGGCCTGCGGCCCTAAGCCTTAGGGCGTTGAGCACGATGGCCGCGTTCGCCGCAAACCCCAGCGGCAGCAGAAACGCGTACCGCGAAGGAACGCGGAAGTACCGCGCCAGCGCGACGGCGGTCGCCAGCAGGGCGGCCGACCCCGACAGCGCCAGGACGAGGGCGAGAACGGCGGCGGTTTCCGTTCGCACATCGGCGCGGAGCCCCCACGCCCAAAGGGGCTGCACCACCAGGACCCCGGCGAGGAGAAAGCCCGTAACGGAGGCGGAGACCGCCCTGCCGGGGCCGCCGGCGATCTCCACGGCGTTCTTCGAAAACCCCTCCCAGAGCGGCCAGAACCCCGTGTACATGCGGACGCGGATCAGGTCGCCCGCGCCCAGGAGGCCGATGCGCGCCCCCGACCGCTTGGCCGCCCGCGCCAGAGCGGTGTCCTCGATGATGTCCGCGCGCACGGCGGCATGGCCGCCGATCGCGTCGTAGACGTCCCGGCGGACCAGGAGGCATTGCCCGATGCCCGCGGCGTCGGACGCCGTGGGATCGTTGACCGCCCGCAGGTCATTCAAGAATGCGATCAGGAGAAAGCCCGACGGGATGACGACCCGCTCCCAGAAGGTCCGCAAATCCTGAAACGGCTCGAGGGACAGGAACGCCGTCCCGCGTTCCTGCGCTTCGACCACCGCCGTCCGGAGCAGCGGAGGCGCGGCGACCGTGTCCGCGTCGACGAAGCAGAGCCACGCTCCCGATGCCGCCGCTGCGCCCCGGCTACATGCGTGGGACTTCCCCGTCCAACCCGCGGGCAGCGGACCGGCGGAGAGGATCCTCAGGCGCGGACGGCCCGTGGGCGGCAGGGAGCCGGCGATTCGCCTCACGATCTCCGCCGTGCCGTCGGTCGACCCGTCGTCCACCACCAGGATCTCGAGGCGGTCCGCCGGATAGTCCTGCCGGAGAAGGCCCTCCACGCACGGGCCGATGGCGGCGGCTTCGTTCCGCGCCGCCACGATCACCGAGACCGGCGGGAGGCGCGGCGGGCCCGGGTCGGGCGGCTCCCGGACGACCTCGTACGCCCGGAACTGAACGGCGGCGCGCAGGAGCAGCCACGCCACGGCGCACGCCCAGCCGGCGGCGAATATCAGCGCCGCCATCCCGTGATCCTCGCGCCTCGGTGAACCTCTTCCCGCGCCAGAGCCGGACGGACAGCCGGCGATGAACGGAAACCGGGGGAGCTCCGCAGGGGAAGCTCGGAATCGGAGAGACCCCCCCGCTCCCGGAAATCCTCCCGCTCCGGTCGGTCCGCACCGTTCCCATGAAGGGCGAGCAAGGTGTTCCGGGAGATCCAGAACTGCCGCCGCGTCGCGCTCCTCAGCCTCCGGGAGCGGGTGCCGCACGGGTTGAAGGCCCAGCAGAGAACCCAGCTGTACACGTCTTGCCAGAAATCCACGAACGCCTGAACGGGCCCGCCGCGCCTGGCGGGAACCCGGAGCTCCAGCCCGAACCGCTGGACCGGCCTCGCGGTCCGCGCCAGCCCGCTGCCGCGGTCGAGAAAGATGTTGCCCCGGAAGGCCCGGATGCCGCGGAATTCCGGGTCGTCCTCGACGAACGCGGCCAGCTCGACCAGGGAGTGGCGCAGGAGTCGCTGAAACGACAGGGCCCAGGCCAGGTCGGGCCCGGAAGGAGGTGTCCGCGGCAGCCGCTCGTTCCAGAAGTGGAGCTCGCCCACGGGCTCGTCGCGGGCGATCCGGGTGCCGTCGGCCAAGGTAACGTCGGCGCCGCTTCGGCTCAGCGACAGCCGCAGCAGGCAGTCCGGGTTCCGGGTGAACGCCGAGATGCCGAGCCGGCGTTTCAGCACGGCGTCCAGCCAGAGCACGGCTCCTCGGAGGAACCCGTTCCGTCGATCCCGGTCGAGGACCGGTGCGGAGGCGGACGATTGCTGAACCATCGCTCCCTCGCACGCAAAGCGCCGGCCGACCGCCGCGGTCGGATGGGTGGCGTGGGTTACCGAGTGTCCGCTCGAATCCGTTGTGCCGGGTCTTCTATTTCTATCGTACAACCGAACCCCGCGAACCGCCCACAAAAAAGACCGGCGCGCGGGCGCCCGGCGAATGCCGCTCCGGCGGCGGCTCCCTTCGGGGAGCGGCACCCGCCGTCTCCCGCACATAGTTCAGCACCGCCTTGAGCAGCGACGCGCTGTGCGAGAGCTGCCGGTATGCCTCCTCCTTGGTGGGCAGCCGGTCCTCGCGCTCGAGCCGGTAGCCCAGCGCCATGGACCGGTTGGCGATCCGGGCGATCTCGCGGGCGAGATCCGCTTCGCTGCGGATCCGGATCGGGTAAATCCGGATCCTGGCAACGCGGTCCAGCACGTCGTCGTTTACGGCCCCGTCCGTCTCGAGGTGATTCCTCCGGTTGTACGCGTCGTAGGCCATGTTGTGCAGCGGCTGCGACAGGTCGCCGATGTAATGGGCGGCGAACGAAAGGTACGGTTCGGCATAAGCCCCTTTCGCCCGGACCGCGAGGTAGTCCCGGACCGAGGCGATGATGGCCCCGTACAGATGTCCCCGCGGGTCATAGCGGTCGTACCGGTCGACCTGGGCGAGCACCCCCGCGGGGGTAACGACGGTGCCGCGCGGGTTGTTCGAATAGTGGTTGTGGCCTTCCCGGTCGCCGATCTTGATCTTGGCCAGGTCGGCCGCCGCGGCGTCGAACCACTTGCCGTACCCGGCCGCCCGGGCGATCGCCAGGTGGGTCTCCTCAAACCACGCGGAGGCGGGAGACCGGCACACGGCGAACACGAGAACCAGGCTCAAGGCGACGGCCGATCCTTTGGGGGACGTCAACGTCCGTGTCCCGGCGGGCCGGCCTACCACAGGCCCGCGGCGGCGGGGACCGACGCGCGGTCCGGCAGCGAGACGGCGTTTCGGGAGCAGACGGAACGGCAGATGCCGCAGCCGTAACAGCGCCGCACGTCCACGGAGGCCGTCTTCGTCGCGGCGCTCCAGACGATTGCGCCGAACGGACAGACCCGCATGCATTCCCGGCAGCCGCCGCATTTCTCCAGGTCGATCGCCGCCAGGTATTCGGCGCGGAACATCACCGGGAATCCGTGGCCGACGGTGGCCCGCATCGCGATGCAGTCGGACCGGTCGCAGTTGCAGAGGCCGAAGATGAAGGGCGCCCGGAAGGTCCAGACCGTGTGGCAGAGCCCCTCGCGCTCGTGCTCCCGCAGCGCGCGCAGGGCCTCCCCGGCCGACAGGACCTCGAATCCCGACGTGTCGGGCCCCGCGAGGTAGTCGGACGCGAGGCCCCGGACGATCCGGGAGAACTCCCCTTCCGCCGGAGAGAGGCTCAGGCCGTAGCAGTACTGCTCCTCCCTGCCGAGGGTCACCTTCCGGCAGATGCAGGGCAGCCGAACGACGGTGTTCACGAATTCCAGGATGCGCTCCAGGTCCTCGATCGGCACCACCTGGCCGAAATGGGTCCGCTTCTGCCGGCTTGAGAGCGCGCGGATCAGGGCCCCCCGGACGAAGGCGGGCACCCGGTCCAGACGTTTCAGCTTCTCGAGATTCTCCCGCAACGCCTCGGGCTCGGAGAAGAACCTCTCGATGAACGCGCG
>CAYWOT010000128.1:7040-7262 GCA_964459975.1 uncultured bacterium | reverse complement strand
CGGTCCGACGACGGCCGCCGGCAGGAACCCGACCGCCACGTTGATCAGGAGACGCCGGCCATCGGAATCCTTGCCGATCAAACCCCGCAGGATCTGTTTGACCCGCCCGAAATAGAGCCAAAGCACCGCCAGGATCGCGCCGGCCTGGATGCAGATGATGTAGGCGTCGGCGGCTTCCTTCGTGCGCCGCTGCTCGGCCGGAGGTTGCGATGGATCGTCGCC
>CAYWOT010000128.1:0-7030 GCA_964459975.1 uncultured bacterium | reverse complement strand
CCCATGATGTACTTCGCCAGCAGGAGATGGCCGGTGGAGCTGACCGGCAGATATTCGGTGAGCCCTTCGACGACGCCCAGCACCGCCGCCTGAGTGTTGGTCATCGCCCGATGTCCGGACGCTTCCGGAACGTCCGCTTGCGCACGTTGCGCGGCCGTGGCGGCGACGGGAAAGGACAGCAACATCCATACTGCGAGCATCTGCAAACGGATCCGTCCCCCCCGGCACATGCTTTCCTCCTTTGCGGACAAACGTCGTGCTCAATATAGGACGGGATAGTTACGGAAATATTGGCGCCAAATTATCTTTCGGTAAATCATTTGCCTGCCCGGCCCGGATGCAGGTGGGATGCCGCTTGACTTCGGCCCGTTCCAGCCGGTGCCGGCGCAGCGTTTCGGACGGGTATTTCGTGATCTCGGTCAGGATCGCGCGGCAATGACAAGCCCCGTAGGACCGGGGATCTCGACCACCCGGGGCGAAACAAAACCGGTCTCGCTTAGCCAATCGACGTACTCACGCCCGCTGTATGCGCTGCCGTTCTTCGTTCCGACCAGCATGTTGAGCGAGAAGAGCGTCGCCGCGGCGTAGCCGGTGCCGTCGTCGTTCAAGATGAAGTCCTGGATCGCCACGCGTCCGCCGGGACGCAGCGACTCGGCTACCTTGCGCAGCATGGCCTTGTTCTCCTCCGGGCCCATCATGTGACAGATCGCGGAGATGAACACCAGGTCGAAGCCCGAACCGTAAGAGTCGGTACGGAGATCTCCGGGAACGAAATGGATCCGGTCCGCGAAGCCGGCGGCAGTCACGTACGAGCGCGCGAGAGGCACCACCGCGGGGAGATCGAACAAGGTGCAGTGCACGTCGGGGTGAGCGCGCGCGATCGCGATCGAGTACGCGCCCGAGCCTCCGCCCAGATCGAGGACCTTGCTCACGCCTTCGAAGTCGATCGCGCCCACCGCGGCGGGCGCACGCATCGAGCCGAACTTGTGCATCGCCGCGATGAATGCCTGCGTCCACTCGTCATCGCCCCGCCCCCCCGGTTCGCTTCGGAGCGTGGTGCCTTTGCGCACGCATTCCGTGAGCGTGGACCAGGACGGCCACAGGTGAGCGACGTGCATCAGCGCCGCACGCGCGTCGTGCGGCGAACCCGCCGTGAGATGCGCCGAGGAGAGGTCGGTGAGCTGGAAGCGTTCCCCCGCCCGACGCAGCAGCCCGAACGACACGAGGACGTTGAGCAACGAAGCGGTTGCGCGCGGATCGGTCCCGGCCTTCCTGGCGGCCTGCGCCGCCGTGGCGCCCGTCCCCACGTGCGTGAACAGGTCGAGCTCGACTGCGGTCAGCACCGCGCGCGCCGGCTGGAATCCCCGCACGAGACTCATCAGCTCATCCGGCATCACGCCGGCTTTCGCCCGCGCTGCCAACATCGCGCGCACCTTGTTGCGATACTCGCTCACCTCGCGTCGAATCGTCTCGTCGTCCGGCTCCGCCCTTCGGGAGCCCGGGGCGTCCGAAAGCAGCTCGTGAACGATGGTTTCGACGTCGTCCGGTTCGACCGACGTGTGCCAGCGGCCCTCGGGATAGACCACGACGTTGGGGCCGCGCCCGCAGATGCCGAGGCAGCCGCAAGGCGTGACAAGGACCTTTTCCCCCAAGCCCATCGCTTCGACGCGCGCTCGAAAAGATTCCAGCAGTGCCTTTCCACCGGCGGCCGAGCATGCCGGGACGCCATCGGGTTTCTCTTGCGTGCAGACCAGCAGATGATGACGAAAGGGAGCCATCTGGCCTCCTTATACGGTTCGAGCCCTGGGCCCGCGGCATTCAGGCGGCATTCGCCAACATACGCTTCTATTGTACGCAACCGCTGGCCGAAGTCGCGCGGACCCATCGCAAAAAAGGTGACGGTGCCGACGAGCACGATGAGGTTCCCGCGATTGCGGCGAGCAAAGATCCGAGGTTGCCGGACGTGCTACGTAGCGAACGCCTCACCTTGCGACAATCCTCTTGACGCACCCCCAACGATATCCGATAACAGGCTTATTCCACTGCGTTGTTCGCAGGTATTTGAGCTGATGACGGGTCGTATTCGGACAATACTGCCTGCCTTAATCCCCTGACAGGAGGAAAATCCATTATGGCAGACAAGAAAAAAGAAGAAAAACCCCCTCCGATTCAGATTATCACCAACGATGACATTTCGAGAGGGCGGTACAGCAACAATTTAATTGTATATCACAGTGCCGAAGAATTTGTCATCGACTGGATGTTAAATTCTCCAACGGGGATTCACTTGGTATCACGTGTCATGGTCAGCCCGGGCCACATCAAACGTATTATAGAAGCCCTTTCCTACAATCTTCGAAATTATGAAGACAAATTCGGACCCGTAAAAACGATGGAAATCAAGGATCAGACATTTCATTGAAAGGCTTGTGAAACCACAGGCCGTCCGACGATCGACTGACGGCGCCGGTGACAGGATCGGGGGCCCCAAGGGCTCGAGTGCGCCCTTCATCGCCGATTCCGACAAATCCGCGGAATCCGACCCAAGGGCTGCATTTCCCCTCCGATTTCTTTCATGGCTTACCTCGACGGCGGGAACTCTTCGACACTATGGTTTTTGCCGTTCCGTGCCGATACGGCCTTGGTATCAAGAGGGCATGCGGATCACCAGGTTCTCGCGATACGCCACCGCGGCGGGAAAGGAACGGGGCATGGCGCAACGCAAATCGAAACCGCCCCGGAAGGCCTTGCCCAAGTCGAACAAGTTCCTCACGTTCGACCTGGGCGAGGAAACCTTCGGGATCGACATCCTGAAGATCCGGGAGATCATCGGCATCACGAACATCACGGCGGTGCCTCAGGCGCCGGACTCCGTGCGGGGCGTGATCAATCTCCGCGGCCGGATCATCCCCGTGGCAGACCTGCGGCGCCGGCTTTCGCTGTCCCCCGTGCCGGACACGGAACGCAGCTGCATCATCGTGGCCGAGCTGGGGGGGGACAAGAAGGGGTCGGTGCAGGTGGGGTTGGTGGTCGACGCGGTCTCCGAGGTGACGCAGATCACCGAGATCGCGCCGCCCCCGGAACTGGGCGAGGGCGCGCGCAACGGCTACATCCAGGGGATGGCCAAGAGCAAGGAGAAGGTCGTCATCCTGCTCGATATCGACCGTGTCCTGGCGAACGGAATGGGAACCGCGTTCCGGGCGACGTAGAAGTCACGGTTCGACGAATGGAACGGCGTCGGATCCCGGTCCGAAGAGTCACGCTGTACGTCAACTATTTTGCGATCGGCTGCGGCGGGATGATCCCGGTTTTCTCCGAAAGGCGATGAAGCGTTTCCCATTGAGATTTTTCGTAAGGGATCCCCCGTCTTTCGGAATCCGCTTTTCGACGCGCCTCGCGCTCGCCGGGAAGCAACATCCCGGGGCCGCCGTGCGATCGAATGTCTTCGACGGCTTTTGTCACGCGCCGCTGCGCTTCCTCTTCCGAAAAGAGAACGTCGATTCCCCACGCTTCGAACGTGTGCGATACGCGGCACACCGGCGTTTCCCGCATGCTGGGAATTCGTTCCAGCGACCCGCCGCCGATCACATTGTCCAACTCGATCAGAATATTCAACCCCGAGCCCTTATATCCGAATTGTTCCCCCCCCAGCGGGAGGACGGAACCTCCGATCAACCGGTCGGGAGAAACCACCCCTTCGAGCATATTTCCATCGATATCCCGGAAATAATCCCGCGGAATGGGTTCCCCCGCTTTTGCCGCACGAAACGCGGGGCTCACCGACCGCTGGGTCGTCGCCATATCGATGACAATGGCTTCGTCGCCGCACGGTATTCCCCAAGCGATGGGGGTGGTGCCCAGGCGCACGCGATTCCCTCCGTAGGGGATCATCCAGGCTCCGGAAGTGCTGGTGCACCGTGCGGCCAGACCGCGTTTCAAGAGAGCCTCCACGTACACGCAGGCCGCACCGAAGTGGTTTGCGTCGTAGACGTGAACCCGTCCTGCGCCGAATTGCGCGGCCAGGTCCCCTGCAAGATGAGCGGCTTCCATGGCCGCGGACGGGCCCAGGCCGCCTTTCGCATTCATGGAAGCGACGGCCCGGCCCGGTTTCCTTTGAACGTCGGGAACGGCTTGGATATCGATTGCGCCCGCCCGCGTTCGTTCGACGATTTCCGTCAAACCCGTTCCTCCCGCCACCCCATGACTGGAGATCCCACGCAAATCGGCCCCGACAAGAACATCCGCAGTGGTGCGGGCCCGGTCCTCCGAAGCGCCAAGGGACTGAAGGACATCCCGCGCAAACTCGGTCAGCGCGATATGAGATACGCGTTGCATATCAGGCATTTCCGAATGACCCATCGTTTGTCCCGGCCACGATCCATTCCATTCGCATGGAATCGCGCATTGCCACATACGGAGGATCCCATGGCACCTTCTCCACCAGCTCGTGACGAACGCGCGTATCCATAGTCGTCAAACCATCGGGATCCGGTACGCGTTGCCAAACGCTCGACATTTCGAAGACTGTAGCACGTGGCTCCCCGAATGTGCCGTTGTCCAACCGCGGATCGGAAGCCCGAGGTTTGGTTTCGAACGGTTTCGAAAGTCCATGACCCCGTGTGATATTTTGGAACCCCACGGAATCCGGATCTCCGACGTCGGAGGTAGTTGCCCCATGACTGCGAAAATCCTGGACGGTGAATCGCTGGCACGAATCATCAAGGGCGAGCTGGCGACACGGGTCAAAACACTTACCGAACGCGATACGCCGCCGGGCCTCGGAACCATCCTTGTCGGCGACGACGGCCCAAGCGCACGCTACGTATCGATGAAACACAAGGACTGCGCCGATCTCGGCATCCGGTCCTTCAACGTGCATCTGCCGGCGAGCGCCACGGAAGAGGACATACGCTCGGTGATCCGGCGGTTCAACGCAGATCCAGCCGTCCATGCCTACATCATGCAGTACCCTTTCCCGAACGGACTGAACTACGAGAAGCTGCTCCTGGAGGTGGCGCCCGCCAAAGACGCCGACGGACTGCACCCGGTCAACCTGGGCCACCTCGTCATGGGAGTCGATGCGCCCCTCGCCTGCACGCCACGCGGCATCCAGATCATGCTCGAACACTACGGCGTGCCGACCGCGGGCAAGCACGTCGTGATCGTCGGTCGTGGGCTGACCATCGGCCGCCCGCTCGCGAATCTCCTGACGCTCAAGCGGCCGAACGCCAACGCCGCAGTCACCGTGGTGCACACCGGCGTCAAAGACATCGGCGTCTTGACCCGCCAGGCGGACATCCTGGTTGCGGCGGCAGGCGTGGCCGGCCTCATCCAACCGGAGATGGTGAAGCCCGGCGCAGCGGTCATCGCCGCCGGCGTATCCTTCCATGACAAGAAACTCATGAGCGACGTCGCCGACGGGGTCGCGGAAGTTGCCGGGTGGATTTCGCCGCGCATCGGCGGCGTCGGGCCCATGACTCGCGCCCTGCTCCTTTCCAATACCGTTCAGGCGGCCGAGCGGGCTTGCAACAGCCGCTAAACCAGCGGTTCCTCCCCAAGGCCATCGAACGGCGACGGCAGCTTGACGTTGGCGAGGTCCGCAGCCGAGCCGAGATCGCTCGACGGGAGGGGATCTTGGCCGTGTCGGACCTCGTCCAAGAGCAGATCCGAGCACGACGCAGAAACGATCCTTTCCTCCCTCGATGGTGTTTGCTCCAAGGGCACAAAAAGACTACTATTCTGGAAACGGCAGGCGGGACCCGCCCGGTTCCGCCAGAGGTTTGATGACCGTCACGGTTCTCCATACGGATCTTGGGTGAGGGTGCACCCGCGCCGCAGGCGCTTTTCGCCACGGCGCACCCCCAAAGCCGCTGATCCCTGTCCGCGAGCACACGCCGGGGGCGTGCTACGCACGCGGCCGGATGCGCGCGCCCACGGCCGCGCAGATGGAGGACGTCATCGTGTACGAATTGTCCGCACTGGGCTACGGCCCCTTCTTCGAAAGGCAGCTCCAGTCATCGGATGGCGACAAGGCCATTCCCGCGCGGATCGCCGCCGAGCACCGCGGCGCTTACGAGGTCTGGTCCCGTGCCGGCTCGGGACGCGCACAGCTTGCCGGACGATTTCGCCTCGAGCGCGAAGATACCGGGGCTCCGGGCGTCGGAGACTGGGTCCTCGTCAACGACGTCCCCGGCCCCGACAACACGACCGTGATCGAACGGGTTCTGGCGAGGCGCACGGTCTTCACCCGCGGCGCTGCCGGCCGCGAGGCTCGCGCCCAGGTGATCGCGGCCAACGTCGACCTGGTGTTCGCCGTGTGCGGCCTCGACGCCGACTTCAACGTCCGCCGGATCGAGCGATATCTCGCCCGCATCTGGGCGAGCGGCGCAAAGCCCGAGGTGATCCTCAACAAGACCGACCTCTGCCTCGACCTCGCAGGCCGCATCTCCGAAGTCGAGAGCCGCTGCGTCGGTGTGCCGATCCACGTGACGAGCGCCCTCCACGCCGAGGGCATCGAGACCGTGCGGGCGCGCATCCGCGACGGCATGACCGTCGCGCTCGTCGGATCGTCGGGAGCCGGCAAGTCCACCCTGGTCAACGCGCTGCTCGGTGAACCGCGGATGCGCACGGGCGCGGTGCGGGCAAGCGACGGCCGGGGCTGCCACGTCACGACCCATCGCCAGCTCGTGCTCCTGCCCGGCGGGGGGCTTCTGCTTGACACGCCGGGCATGCGCGAGCTGCAGCTCGTCGACGAGGATGGCCTCGGCACCCTCTTCGGGGATATCGCGGAGCTCGCCGACCGCTGTCGCTTCCGCGACTGCCGCCACGAGACCGAACCGGGTTGCGCCGTCAAGCGAGCGGTCGAAGAGGGAGAGCTGGATGCCGATCGGCTGGAGCACTACCGCAAGCTCGAGCGCGAGGCCCGCGCGTACGAACTTCGCAGCGATGCGCGGAAGCAGCGACAAGCCGAGCGGGTATGGGGGCAACTCCACGATGAGGTCGCGAAACTGCGGAAATGGAAGGGAGGCAA
>CAYWOT010000127.1:0-7287 GCA_964459975.1 uncultured bacterium | reverse complement strand
GAATGATGCTCACCTTGTGGATCGGATCCGCACCCGGGATGAGCGTCGCGACGATCGCGTGCCCGGCCTCGTGGTAGGCCGTGGAGCGCTTCTCCTCCTCGGGGATGATCATGGAGCGCCGCTCCCGGCCCATCATCACCTTGTCCTTGGCCGTCTCGAAACAGTCCATGGTGACCTTCGAGAGCCCGATGCTGGCGGCGTGCAGCGCCGCCTCGTTGCACAGGTTCGCCAGATCCGCGCCGGTGAAACCGGGCGTTCCCTTGGCCAGCACCTCGAGGTTGACGTCCGCGTCCACGGGAATCCGCTTCGTGTGAACGCCCAGGATCTGTTCCCGCCCTTTGACGTCGGGCTTCGGGACCACCACCTGCCGGTCGAAGCGGCCGGGCCGCAGCAACGCCGGATCGAGGACGTCCGGGCGGTTCGTCGCCGAGATGAGGATGAGCCCCTCGTTCGCCTCGAATCCGTCCATCTCCACCAGAAGCTGGTTGAGCGTCTGCTCCCGTTCATCGTGCCCGCCGCCGAGACCCGCCCCCCGGTGCCTCCCCACCGCGTCGATCTCGTCGATGAAGATGATGCAAGGCGCGGATTTCTTGCCCTGGATGAAGAGGTCGCGCACGCGCGCCGCCCCCACGCCGACGAACATCTCGACGAAGTCCGATCCGCTGATCGAAAAGAACGGAACGCCCGCCTCCCCCGCGATCGCCCGGGCGAGAAGCGTCTTTCCCGTCCCCGGCGCCCCGACGAGCAGGACCCCCTTGGGGATCCTTCCTCCCAGTTTCGTGAACTTCTTGGGATCCTTGAGGAACGAGATGATCTCCTGGAGCTCTTCCTGGGCCTCCTCGATGCCCGCGACGTCGGCGAAGGTCACCCGCGCGGTGGTCTCCGTCAGCAGCTTCGCGCGGCTCTTGCCGAACGACATCGCTTTCCCGCCGCCGGCCTGCATCTGCCGCATGAAGAAGATCCATACGCCGATCAGCAGCAACATCGGCAGCCACGAGACGAGCAGCGTCATGTACCACGGATTGTCGTCGACGGGCTTGGCGGTGATGCTGACGTCCTTGGCCCGCAGGTTCTTGACGAGGTCCGGATCCTCCGGGGCGTAGGTGTGGAACGCCCTCTTCGCCTTTCCGGAGCTTTCCGTGTACTTCCCGCTGATTTCCTGCCCCTTGATCGTGACCGCCTGGACCTGGCCCGCGTCGACCGCGGAGATGAATTGGGAGAACGGAATTTCGTCGTATTCCTTCTTCTGCGTCTTGAAGGTATTGAACAGAAAGACCATCGCGAGCGCGATGATCATCCAGAGGGCAAGGTTCCTGTAGAACTGATTCAAGTCGTCCGGTCTCCTGTTGTCGGTTTCGCCTGGCGGATCAACAGACTCCGTCTCCAATGTAGCATAGAACCCTCCCGAAGTAATCCGTCTTCAGACCGGTCCGACTTTCGGGACGTCGGCCCGGAGCACGACCACGCGCCGCGTCGCCGCGGTCACCGGCGCATGCTCGGACCGGAGGATGCCGGGAATCCAGAGGACGCTTCCGTCCGCGTCGCAAACCACGGGCCTCCCCCATCGCTCGTCGCGCGGAATCTTTCGGTCGATGAAGATCTCCTTGACCTTCTTTTCCGCGCCGAGCCCGAACGGACGAATCCGGTCTCCCGCCCGCGTGCGGCGCACGACCAGCGGGGCCGACACCCGCTTCCCATCGAGCCAGACGACGTCCGCCCCGTTCGGAGGGCGGAAGGATGCTCCTCGCCCCGTTCTCGCCTTCTCCTCCCACAGGAATGCTCGTGGATTTCCGTCCCACCGGTACGCCCCCGGTCCCTTCATTCGGAGGATGCGCGAACGCCCCCGCTCGTCGCTCTCCGGGGCCCTCCCCCTCCCCGATCCTTCCCGCCGCTCGCCCCGACCCGGCGCCGAAAAGACCGCATTCCCGTATCGGCACTGAAGGAGGACCCCCTTCCCGACGCTCACGCGCGCGGAAGCCCCCCCCGAAACGACAAGGCGGTCCATCGACGCAAGCAGGCGCTCGTTCGGCGCCGCGCCGAACCTCCGGAAACACAGGATCTGGAGGATCTTCATGCGCAGCATCGCGGGCAGCGAGGCGAACGCCTTCCGGGGAATCCGTGCCGCGGGAACGCCGGCGCCCCCCGCGGTCTTGCGCCGCCGCTCCGAGACGCGGTGCTTCTTCATCCACCGCTCCGCATCGCGTTCGAGATACTCGTCCATTTCCCGAAATCGTTCGCCCAGCGCAAGCAGCCTTCGTTTCACGGGCTTCCCGTATCGCCCCTCGAGCAGCGGAAGCAGGACATGCCGCACCCAGTTCCGCTCGAACCGGGTGTCGAAGTTCGAGCGGTCGGTCCGGTACGGAATGCGGTGCCGCTCCAGGTAGCCCAGGATCTCCTCCCTCCAGACCCCCAACAGGGGCCGTTCGATCCCTCCGTCCGTGGAACGCGGGATTCCCTTCAACCCCGAGATCCCCGCTCCCTCGAGGATGCGCATGAGCACGGTTTCCACCTGGTCGTCCGCCGTGTGTCCGACCAGGATCCGCTCCCCTCCGAGACGCTCCCGCGTTTCGAACAGGAACCGGTAGCGCACCTCGCGCGCCTTTCGTTCGAACCCGCGCGCCGAGGATTCCCGTGGTTCGATTCGCTGCCCGCCCAGCTTCGAGCCGCCGCCGATTTCGAGCGCGATGCCCAACTCGCGGCTCATGCGCTCGACCAGACTCTGATCCGCGCGGGACTGCGCACCCCTCACCCCGTGATTGAAGTGCGCGATCACCAGGGGAGCGCACTCCGTCCGGCAGCGATGGAGGAGGTAGACGGAATCCGGCCCTCCCGACACGGCAACGATCCGCAGGCCCGGCGCGGTCCGGGCATCCTTCCCCTTCATCTGCCGTCCCTCCTTAGAATAGCCGTCCGTAGCGCGCCTCCATCATATCCCCCTCCACGGATGTCGGACACCCCGCTTTTCGCCAGGTGCCGCCGTCGGGACCGCCCTCCTTCGTGCCGGTATTTTCCAGGGTAAGAAAAACATTTCCCCGATGAAATATCGGACCCAGTATTGGAGAAATTTTTCTCAGTCCGTTGTCAGGAACTACTTCCGAGGAGACAATCCCTCGATTTGCCGGGAATTTTCCTTTCCGCCGGACCGCAACCCACCCGGCTCAGCTTTTGCAGCGCGTAGCTGCACAGCGAGGCGAACAGGACCATGAATATGAGACCGTTGGATCCACATGATTTTCCGCAATGCACGATCGATTTCCCCCTGGAATTCACCGCGGAGGAAATGGGCACGCTGGCGGAGTCCCTCAATACCCTGCTCAAGTCGAACTACCTGATCGGATCGTCGGCCGACTTCACCGGCACTTTCCATTCCCTCTTCGACATCGCCGGCGAGATCGCCGGGGTGGATTGCTGCGGCTACATTGCCGGTTCCTCCGACGCCGAACCTTTCGAACTCGTCGTCGGCCGCCACGTGTCCGTCCACGACGGTGACGACGCCGGATCCCTCTTCCTCCCCGCCGCACTCGCGCGGTTTTTCGACAAGGGCGTCCACCTCCAGGCGCAGACGGATCCCCGCTTCGCGACGGCGTGCCGGGCATGGAACGCCTCCTCGCTCGTAGCCTTCCCGATCCGCAGCAACCTGGAATTCCTGGGAGCGCTCGTGTTCGGCCGGAGCGAAACACGCCCCGTAAGCCCGGTGGAGATCAAGTTGCTCTGGGTCCTGGTCGGCCAGGCCGAGAACGTCGTCCTCCAGAACGACGCCGTGAAGATGCTCTCGTTCTACTCCTTCCTGGATCCCTTGACCCACTTGTACAACCGCCGGTATTTCGACGATCTCCTGGAAAAGGAGATCTTTCGTTCCCGCCGGAGCGGCAAGCCGGTGTCGCTCCTGATGCTCGACCTGGACGGCTTCAAGGCCTACAACGACGCATTCCACCATTCCGCGGGGGACATCGCGCTCCAGGAGGTCGCCACCATTCTCCAGGCCAGCGTCCGCGAGGTCGACACGGTGGCCCGGCTGGGCGGCGATGAATTCGCCGTCATCCTTGCGGACAGCAGCGCGCACGGGGCCTTCGATCTCGCGGGCCGGATCAACAAGCGGCTGAAACGGCATCTCCTCCCCGGCGCCGAGCACGTCCGGACCGAGCACCTGTCCGCGAGCATCGGCGTCTCGACCTTCCCGACCGACGCGTTCGACAAGCAGGATCTCGTTCGCAAGGCGGACCATGCCCTCTACACGGCGAAACATCAGGGAGGGGGGAAGGTGTGCCTGCACCAGGAGATCATCGACCTGCCGCCGGCGTTGCCGGCCCCGCCCGAGATGCCGGTGCAGAAGATCTACGACGCCGCCCGCTCAATCGTCGATATGGACAAGTTCCTCGAGATCCTTCTTTTCACCGCAATGCAGGGGATGGGAGCCGGACGCGGCTCGATCGTCGTGGTGGCCCCCGACGGAACCACGACCATTCGGGCGGCAATCGGGTTCCGCGACGCCGGCGAGCAGGTTTTTTCGGGCAGCTCCGCCCCGCCCGGCGCGGTCACAGCCTGGGTCACGGCAAAGAAGGAGGCGCTCCTCGTCCCCGGCCGCGAGCCGGCACCGTTCCCGATCGCGTGGAAACACAACGGCTACCAGGGGACTTCCTTTCTTTCCGTCCCTCTCGTCGAAGGCAACCGGGTGCTCGGAGCGCTCCACCTGACGAACCGGAAGGGAGACCGTCCGTTCACCCCCGACGACTTGGCGGCGTTCGCGCCGATCTCGCGGGAAATCGCGTCGATCCTTTCCAAGGGGATGGTGTTTCACGAAAACGTCCGGACCTTTTCCACCTCCGTCCTCCGGTCGCTTGCCACCGCGCTCGAGCTGCGCTTTCCCTTCCTGGGCGGCCACAGCGCTCGGGTCCGGGACATCGCCCTCCGGATCGGCGGACGGCTGGCGCTTGCGGAGGCGCAGCTCCACACCCTGGAAACGGCCGCCGCCCTTCACGACATCGGCATGGTCGCAATTCCCGGGGAAATCCTCTCCAAGAGCCGGAAGCTCAGCCCGCGGGAGCTCGAGATCGCCCGAAAGCACCCGTTCCTCGGCGCGAAGATGCTCGAAGCCGTTCCCGGGATGGAGGACACCGCCCGGATCATCCTCGAGCACCAGGAGCTGTTCGACGGGTCCGGATACCCGCACGGTCTGCGCGGGAACGAGATCTCGCCGGGGGCCCGGATCGTCTCCCTTGCCGAGTTCTATGACGCGATCACGTCCGCCCGCCCGCACCGCGGCGGCTTGCGCCACGAAGAGGCGCTCCAGCTCGTCCGAAACAACATGGGCGGCATGTTTGAAGAGAATGTGTGCCGGGCGTTTCTCGCGGAGATGACGCAACCGCTCGCGTCCTGACCCCGCCTTGCGCGTCACGCCACGGAGTTGCGGTATGCCTTCCAGTCGATCCCCAGGACCTGGATCTTGTAATTGAGGACGCGCGGGCTGACTCCCAGGATCCTCGCCGCTTCCTTCTGGACCCCCCGGCTGGACTGAAGCGCGCGCAGAATCGCGTCCCGCTCCAGCTTTTCGAGATTGAAGGTCTCCCGCGTCACGCTTTCGTTCCCGTCCGGCGCCGCGTCCATCGTCAGGTTCGACGCATCGATCACTTCGCCGTCGCACAGGAGGACGGCGCGCTCGACCGCGTTCTGCAGCTCCCGCACGTTGCCCGGCCACGGATGCGAACGCAGCCTTTCGATCGCGGCCGGCGAAAAGCCGGTCACCTTCTTCTTGAAATCCACCGAGTACTGGTTGAGGAAGAAGCGCGCCAGATGAAGGATGTCCTCCCTTCGGTCGTGGAGCGGCGGCAACCGCAGGTTCACCACGTTCAGCCGGAAGAAAAGGTCCTGCCGGAACCTTCCCGCCTGCACTTCCACACGCAGGTCCTTGTTGGTGGCGGCGATCACCCGGACGTCGACACGGATGCTGCGCCCGCTGCTCCCCAGCCGCTCGAACTCCTGCTCCTGGAGGACGCGAAGGACCTTGGCCTGCGTCGCCGGGCTCATGTCGGCGATTTCGTCGAGAAAGATGGTCCCCTTGTCCGCCTGTTCGAACCGTCCGACCCGCATTTTCTCCGCCCCGGTGAACGCGCCCCGCTCGTGACCGAAGAGCTCGCTCTCGAGAAGGTTCTCGTGAAGAGCGGCGCAGTTGACCTTGACCAGGGGGCCGCCGCACCGCAGGCTCCCGAAATGGAGCAGCGTGGCGAGCAGCTCCTTGCCCGTCCCGGTCTCTCCCGTGATCAGCACCGTGGCCGTGGTCGGCGCCACCTTCCGGATGACGGCGAGAATATCCTTCATGGATCGACTCTCCGCCACCATGGCCCCGCTTTCGAGGGCGTTCTGATAGGCGGCCTGCTGGAAGCACTCCAGCTCTCCCCGCATTCTTCTCATCTTCACCGCCGTGCGGACACGATGCTTGAGGTGCTCGAGCTCGAACGGCTTCTGGATGTAGTCGAACGCCCCGAGGCGCAGCGCCTGGATGGCGGTCTCGACGGTGGCGTAGGCGGTCATCAGGATCACTTCCGTTCCGCTGTTGACCTCCTTCGCTTTCTTGAGGATGTCCACGCCCGTCATGTCCCCGAGCTTGATGTCGCTCACGACCACGGGGAAAGACTCGGCCTCGAGCTTGGCCAGGGCCTCTTCCCCCGTCGCCGCCTCCTGGATCGCGTATCCCGAGTCCTCCAGCGACACCCGAATGCCGGCGCGCAGCGTTTCGTTGTCCTCTACGATCAGGATCGTGTCCGCCATTCCTGCCTCACGGGAATCTTGATGATGAATTCCGTGCCCTTGCCGGGTCGGCTCTGCAGGTCGAGCACCCCGCCGTGGGCGTGGATGATCTTCTGGGAAAGGGGCAGTCCGAGGCCCGTTCCGGCCTTCTTGGTGGTAAAGAAGGGAACGAAGATCTTGTCTTCGATCTCGGGCGGGATCCCCGGGCCGTTGTCGGCGATCGTGATCCGGATGAAGTCCTCTTCCCGTCCGGGATGGCCGCCTTCCATGGGATCGACGCCGCGCCCGGGCCGCAACAGGTCGCTGAAATGCCGCGACATGCCGAACGCAACTTCGATATGCCCCTTTTCGCCGCAGGCGTAGACGGCATTGGCAACGATGTTGCCGATCGCCTGTTCGAGCAGCCCCTCGTCGACTTCGCCGCGGAACACCGCGTCCTCCTGCTTGCGCACCGTGAATTCCATCCCCGGATGGAGGGTCCGGAATCTCTCGACGATTCCCTCGACCGCCCCGTCGACGTCAACCTGTTTCAACGTGAGTTCC
>CAYWOT010000126.1:0-7326 GCA_964459975.1 uncultured bacterium | reverse complement strand
CTTGTTTTCCATTTCGGCATTGCCGCGCTGGACGGCGTTGAAGTCGAGCTCGGCCACGTTTTCTCCCTGGATCATGCTCGACGCCGCGCCGCCCCCCATGCCGATCCGGTATGCCGGTCCTCCGATCTTCGTGACGAGCATGCCGGGCTCGGGCGCTCCCTTTTCCACGTGCCGGGCGTCGATCTGGCCGATTCCGCCCGTGAACATGATCGGCTTGATCCATTCCCGGCGCTCGCCGTCGGGCAGGCGCATGCCGAACGCCCGGGTGAATCCCTGGACGACCGGCTCGCCGAACTTGTTGCCGTAGTCGGAAGCGCCGTTGGACGCTTCGATCTCGATCGCGAGGGGAGAGGCGAGGTTGTCCGGGTATGCGAACGAGAGATCCTCCCAGGGAAGCCGGTACCCCGGAATCCGCAGGTTGCCGACGCAGTACGCGGCCGTGCCCGCGACGACCAGCGCCCCGCGGCCCGTGGCCTGCACGTCGCGGATCCGTCCGCCCGTGCCGGTTTCCGCGCCAGGGAACGGCGCGACCCCGCTCGGAAAGTTGTGGGTTTCCGCCGTGAAGATGAGGTGGTAGGAAGGGCGCGCCTCCACGAGCCGCGAGCAACCTTGGGGGCGCTCGGGAAGGATGGTGCGGATCCGGAATCCCCGGATGGCGCTCGAATTGTCCCGGAAGGCGATCACGCTGTTGACCGGATGCGCCTCGAGCGGCATCCGGACGATCTGCATGAGCGTGTCGGGCAGCTCGCTTCCGTCGAGGAACAGCCTTCCCTTGAAGAACCAGTGGCGCGAATGTTCGCTGTTGGACTGGGAGAGGTCGAAGCACTCGACGTCGGTGGGATCGCGCTTGAGACCCTTGACGAAGAGGTCGTGGTAATACCGGAGGTCCCAGTCGTCCAGGCCGAGCCCCAGCTTCGCGTTGAGCTCCGCCAGGGCGGAAATTCCTTCTTCGAGGAGCGGGACCGTTCGCACGGGCTCCGGGCGGACCCCGGTCTCGAACGTCGAAAGGGGAGCGGGGTAGGGACACTGCGTCATCCGGTCGTGCACGGCGGACAGGAACTCCCGGCGCCCGTCCCGGCCCGCGCCGGGTTTCGGAACCAGCCGGAACCGGCTCGACCTCTCGATTCGCCGGATCTTGTCGAGGCCGCACGCGTGGAAGACGGAGACGGCGTTGGTGGACCATGCCGTCGTGAAATTCATCCGGGGTCCGACTTCGAGCACGCCGCCCGGCGCGAGCCGGCTCGTGAACGAAAAGCGTTCGGGCTCGAAGGTCTCGGCCAGGAGCCATCGCAACGTCTTCAGTTCGGCGGCCGAAAGGGGAGCGGAGACGTCGACGTTGAAGCAGTACTCGGTCTCGACGCGGCGGACGCGAGGGGAGACGGTCTTGGCCGCGAAGGCGGCGAGGGCATGCTCCTTCGTGGCGGACAGTGCGGGATTCCTGTAGAAATGCAGCAGCTTCATCGCTCACCGGCACGGACCGGGATTCGGGACGGGAAGCCCAAGGCGTTGTTTCTTCGGTATTTTCCGTGAAGAAATCCGCAAACGCTCCATGTCATGGTAGCGGGAAACGCGGCAAACCTCAAGCCACCCCTTCCCATGCCCGCGCGGCGGACGCTATGATATCCCTACGGTGTCGAAGGGAACCCGGTGGCGCGGCTGGTGACGCACCGGGAAGAACGCGGCAAAAGCGGACGAGAAGCGCCGCGTTCCGCCCAGACGAACGCGGCGGCGCCGGCGGAAGACGGCGTTCCGATGCGGGCCCTTTGGCACCCCTTCTGTTTTCGCGATCCCGGGGAGAGGAGGCGGTCCGGCAAAGCGATGCAACGACCTGCGGGGGATGGCAGCCATGCCTGACCGCGAGGTGGTGCCATTCCTCGCGTTCCTGTCCGTCGTGTTCTCGGCCGCGTTTCTGGGAGGAGTGCTGTCCCCGTCCGCCCTGCGGCACGATGTGGCGGGGGAATACCTGCGCATGATCGGACCGTACCGGGGGATCCCGGGCGGCACGCTCTTCCTGGCCATTCTCCTCAACAACGTGATCGGAACGCTCATTGTGCTCCTGGGCGGCATCCTGCTTGGCATTCTTCCCGTGGTGTCCGCCGGGGGAAACGGATTCCTGTTCGGCATTCTTTGTCGGCACGCGACGGAGACGGCCGGGTACGGCAAGGCCGCCCTCGACCTGCTCCCGCACGGGATCGTGGAGATCGCGGCGTTCCTGTTCGCGGCGGCGTACGGGATGTGGCTCGGCGCGGCGCTCTTTCGACGTTTGCGGCGCGGCGCCGTTCTCCCGCTCGGGGCGAAGGTCACGCACGCCGTCCGCAAATATTTTGCGGTCGTCTTCCCCCTTCTGATCATCGCGTCCGCCCTGGAGACGCTCGGGCAGCTTCTGTAGGGCGGAAAGGGGCCGGCGGTCCGGAGCCGTCACGACACCCGGACGACTGCGTCCTCCTTCGGCACGCGCTCCGGCGGAGTCGGGCGCTCATCCGGGTAGCCCACCGGCACGATCGCCACCGGCCGAAGGGAGGCCGGAAGGCCCAGGACCCTGGCCACAACCTTTTCGTCGAACGCGCCCACCCACACGGTTGCGAGGCCCAAGGCGAATGCGGCGAGCAACAGATTCTGGATGCTTGCCGCCACATCCTGCAGGCAGTAGAGCGTCCTGCCTCGTTTGCCGTACGGCCGCGCGAGCGCGAGATCGGCGCAGCAGACGACGGCGAGCGGGACCTCGGCGATGAAATTCTGGCTGTACGTGGCGGCGGCGATCCGCCTCAGCGTCTCCCTGCGGGAAACGAAATAGAATCGTCGCGCCTGCAGGTTCCCGGCGCTGGGCGCGGCGAGAAGGCTTTCCTCGAGCGCCGGGAGCACGCTCTCCGGAATCGGCTCGTTCCGATAGCGTCGGATGCTCCTGCGACCGCGAATGGCGTCGAAAAGATCCATGGGACCCCCCGTTTCCGCGCGAAATGGTCGCGTTTCGCCTACCCGCCATTATCCCGTAAGAGGGCCGGAGACGTCGTCTGCGACGCCATGATTCCCGACGGGAAGCGATCTCGGAGAACGGGGGTGCGCGCCGGTCAGCGTTGCGCGGAGCGGATCCGGGCTGCCGCGGCTGCGAGACGCCGGAGGACTTCGTCCCTGCCGAGGACGTCCATGACCTCGAAGATCCCCGGGGAAACGGTTCCGCCGGTGAGCGCCACGCGCAGCGGCTGCGCGACCTTCCCCAGCTTCACCCCCGACTTCTCGGCCACGGCCGCGAGGACCCGTTCCATCGACTCCGGTGTGAACTCGGGCGCCGCGCGCAGCCCTTCGGTCACCGCCTCGAGAACCGGCGCCGTCTCCGGGATCAGGAATTTCGCCGCGGCCTTCGGGTCCGGCTCCTTCACCCGGAAGTAGTATTCGGACGCCTCCGCCATCTCCGCGAGCGTCTTCGACCGTTCCTGGAAGGTGCGGACGGCCTTGGCGAGCCACGGCGAGGCTTCCGCCGAGATCCCCCGTTCGGCGAGGAAGGAGACGAGAAGACCGGCCAGACGCTGCGGGTCGGCGGCCCGGATGTAGTGGGCGTTGAGGTGGAGGAGTTTCTCGGGGTCGAAGCGCGACGGAGACTTTCCCACGTTCTCCAGAGAGAAGATGCGCGTGAGCTCCCCGGTCGAAAAGATCTCCTGGTCTCCGTGTCCCCATCCGAGCCGGACGAGGTAGTTGACCATGGCTTCCGGAAGATACCCCCGGTCACGGTACGCCGTGACCGAGACGTCGGCCTGCCGTTTGGATAGTTTTCCTCCTTCCATTCCGTGAATCAGGGGGAAGTGTCCGAATTGCGGCAGGGGGTGGCCCAGCGCCTCGTACAAGAGGATCTGCCGGGGCGTGTTGTTCAGATGATCGTCGCCGCGGAGGACGTGGGTGACCCCCATCGTCGCGTCGTCGACGACCACCACGAAGTTGTACGTCGGCGAGCCGTCGGTCCGCAGCAGGACGAGGTCGTCCAGTTCGTCGTTGTCGTAGGCCACGTCTCCCCGGAGGAGGTCGTGCACGACCGTCGCTCCCGTGAGCGGCGCGCGGAAGCGCACCACGAAGGGCCGCCCTTCGGTCTCGGCGGCGGGCAGGTCCCGGCACCGGCGGTCGTAGCGCGGTTTCCCTCCCCGCGCCAGCGCGTCCTTCCGGCGCTTGTCGAGTTCCTCGGGAGTGCAGACGCACCGGTACGCCTTTCCCTCCGCGAGCAGCCGGTCCGCCGCGCTGCGGTAGAGGGCGATCCGGTCCGTCTGGAAGAAGGGGCCGTCGTCCCACGCGATCCCGAGCCAGTCCAGTCCCCGGAGAATCGCCTGCACCGCTTCCGGGGTGGACCGCTCCCGGTCGGTATCCTCGATCCGCAGGAGGAATTTCCCGCTGTGGCGGCGTGCGAAGAGCCAGTTGAAGAGGGCGGTGCGGGCCCCGCCGATGTGGAGAAATCCCGTCGGGCTGGGCGCGAACCGCGTCACGACTGCGGGCATGGTCCGCCTCGTTGCGTTCGTTCAAACTCCGGCGGCGCCGCGAAGGCCGTAATTTAGAGGAACGCGAGCCCCGCGTATCCGACGACCCGGGTCCGGTCGCCGCTTATGTCGCCGGAGGTGGAATACTGTAACAGACGGGCGGATCGGGCGCCAAGGGCCTTTGACGCGAACAGGACCACCGTGGCGGGGATCGCCCCGCACATGGAGATCCGCTCCGAGCGCACGACGTGAAAGAGGCCTTCCGGGTCGAGCGCGAGCATCCGGTCGATCGCCGCGCGATCCTTTCGCCGCGCCGCGTCGTCCGGCTCGTAGTGGGTCATGTCGGAGCTTGCGATCAGCAGGGGACGATCCTCGACCTCCCCGGCGACCTTCGCCGCGGCCTCGCCCAGTGTGCGGCATTCGGAAAGGGAGAGGTGGCCGAGGGCGATCGGAACGAACCGGAACGTTTCGCGAAATCGCCGGAGAAACGGCAGCTGCACCTCGAGGGAATGCTCGCCGCGGTGCGCCGCGTCGTCTTCCGACAGGAGGGAGCAGGCATCGAGGAGGCGGGCGGCCAGCTCCGCGTCGATCGGCACCTCTCCCCACGGCATGCGCCACGCCCCCCGCGACATGATTGCCGCCGCGGCACCGGCCCCGGTATGGTTGGGGCAGAACAGGATGCTTCGCGAGGGAATCTCGACCGTGGAGAACACCTCCCCGGCCACCGCGCCGGAATAGACGTACCCCGCGTGGGGCACGAGAATTCCCATTGCGCGGTTGCGGGTCGCGGTATCCCGGGTGTAGCGCCGGACCGTGCGTTCCAGGTCCTGGGCGCCAGCGGGGTAGAAATGGCCTGCGACCGCCGGCTTCCGGATCATACGATATTGTATACTACCCCGATAGCGTTCGGGACATTCCGGATTGACACGTGGAACGGTGTTTTCTATAGTTGTTCTTCTTACTTTTCAGGGAACTGGGTCGATTGTACATACGAACGTCGGAAATTCCCCGCGAGGGGCTGGATGTTGTCGCGACGCGCGGCGACGCGTGGGTGCCGAACCTGCTGGAGGGGATGAACGCCTATCCCCTCCGCGAATGCCGGATGCAGTCGATCAGGCTGGTCGTCTTCCTCGAGGGGAGAAACCTCGAGGTGAGCGGGGGATTCCGCGCCGAGGGACGAGCGGACTGCGACCGGTGCGCAGAACCGGTGACGGTGCGGTTGGAGCGGGAGTTCCGGACGATCTACGTTCCGGCGGACTGCGGGCCGTCCGAGGCGGGCGATCTGGAGCTTGGCGCCGACGACCTCGACATCGCCTTCTACGACGGCGCGGGAATCGACGTGGAGGACATCGTCCGGGAGGAGGTGGGGCTTGCCCTTCCGGTCAAGGTGCTTTGCCGGGAGGATTGCCTGGGCATCTGCCCGCGGTGCGGAGCGGACCGGAACCGGGCGCCGTGCGACTGTGCGGCGGAGCCGCAGGAAAGGGCGTTCGACGTACTGAGGACATGGAAGAAGGGAAAGGAGTGATTCATGCCGAATCCAAGACGACGCGGCTCCAAATGCCGCAGGGACAAGCGCAGGACCCACAAGAAGCTCGCCGATCCGGCGCGCGGTGTCTGCCCGCAGTGCAAACAGGTCAGGCGGCCGCACGCCGTTTGCCCGAACTGCGGGACGTACAACGGCCGAGAAGTGATTGCCAAGTCCTGACGGCCATTCCTTCGTTCCTTCGATGAAAATTGCGGTGGACGCGATGGGGGGGGATCATGCCCCGGGCGAGGTGGTGCGGGGCGCCCTGGAGGCATCCCGGGAGTTCGGGCTCCGGGTGGTCCTGATCGGCCGGGAAGAGGCGATCCGCGAGGAGCTGCGCAGGACCGGCGCCGCGCCGGAAGAGCTGGAAGTGCAGAACGCGGCGCAGGTCGTGGAAATGGACGAAGTGCCCGGCGCGGCCATCCGGAAGAAACGGGAGTCGTCGATCCGGGTCGGGCTCAATCTCGTTGCGGAGGGGACGGCGTCCGCCTTCGTGAGCGCCGGCAATTCCGGCGCGGTAATGGCCGGGGCGCTCATGATCCTGCGGAAGGTTCGAGGGATCGACCGCCCGGCGATTGCGGCCACGATCCCGACTCCCACGGGTCCCGTCGTCCTGATCGACGCCGGCGCGAACGTGGGCTGCAAGCCGGACCATCTGATGCAGTTCGGCTGCATGGGCGAGACCTACGCGAGAACGATCCTCGGGATCCCGCGCCCGCGCGTGGGCGTCATCAGCATCGGGGAGGAGGAGACCAAGGGGACGGACCTCACGCGGGAGACGGGGGCCCTGTTCCGGCACACCCCCATCGGTTTCGTCGGGAACGTCGAAGGGCGAGACATTTTCGCCGGGAAGGCCGACGTGTTCGTCTGCGACGGGTTCGTGGGGAACGTCGTGCTCAAGACGATGGAGGGAATGGCGACCGCCCTGGTCGATTTTCTGAAGGAAGAGATCCTCAAGTCCCGGATGGCGAAGGTGGGGGCCGTGCTCGCCGGTGGAGCGATCCGCCGGGTCAAACGGAGGCTCGATTACGCCGAGTACGGCGGCGCGCCGCTCCTCGGGGTGCAGGGCGGAGTCGTGATCTGCCACGGTGCGTCGGACGCGCGCGCGATGAAGAACGCGATCCGGTCGGCGGGATCGCTTCACGAATGCGGAGTCGGGGAGCAGATCGCCCGGGCGGTTCCGTAGACGGAAAGGGGCCGCCGGGGTCGGCCGGCGGAGCGCTCCGTCGTGAAAAAGGGGGAGAGACCTTGGGATCGAAAATCATCGGGCTGGGCATGTACGCCCCGCCGAACGTGCTGACCAACGACGACCTCGAACGAATGGTCGACACGTCCGACGAGTGG
>CAYWOT010000125.1:4816-7372 GCA_964459975.1 uncultured bacterium | reverse complement strand
CGGCCGTTGCCTGCGGCGGCGTCGTGATCGGGGCCTGCACCAGCGTGGCCCGTTCCGTCGCGCATCCGCCGGAAAGCAGGAGAACGAGGCCGGCGATTGCCGCCCGCGCGGACCGCCTCAAGCCAGAATTCTCCTGCCGTTGACCGCCGGGTCCACGTTGACTGCTTCCATCGGAGGCATCGCCTCGATCATCCGGACGAAGGCGTCGGTGATTTCCGCGGAGAACTGGGTGCCGCGGAACCGGGACAGCTCTTCGATCGCATCCCGGGTCGAAAGCCCGTTCCGGTAAGGCCGGGTCGACGTCATGGCGTCGAATGCGTCGGCGACGGCGAGAATCTGCGCGTGGAGCGGAATCTGCGGGCCCCGTTTCCCTTCGGGATAGCCGCAGCCGTTGTACCATTCGTGGTGGTACTGCACCACGGGGATGTACCGGTGGAGGGAAGGAGCCATCCGCAGGATGTCCGCCCCGTCGGCCGGGTGTTTCTGCATCACCGCCATCTCGCGCGCATCGAGCCGGTGCTGCTTGCGGAGGATCTCGTCGGGCGTCCGGATCTTCCCCACGTCGTGGAACAGCGACGCTTTCTCGAGGTCGTCGATCTCGTCGGGCGGAAGGCCGAGCTGCCTTCCGAGCGCGCATGCGAGAAACGCCACCCGGGTGGAATGTCCCAGGGTATAGGGATCGCGCGCGTCGATCGAGGCGGCGAGCACCCGCACCGTGGCGATGTACGATTCCTCCAGGTCCTTCGCATAGCGGCTCAGCCGGTTGTTCTGCGAGAGGATCGTCTCCGCCATTCGGTTGAAATTGCTCGTCAGTTGTCCGAGTTCGTCCCCGGAGCGGATGGGAATCGGGTGAAACGGCGCGCCGCTGGCGAGTTCGTCGACGCCCGAGGAAAGGCGCTTGACCGGGGTGGTGAAGAAGGAGGCGATCGCGAAGGTCCCCACGATCGCGATGAGCAGGAACACCGATGCGGCCACCAGGATCGACCGGCGCAGGTCGCGCTGTGCGATCAGCACGCTTTGCTGCGAGACGCCCAGCGAGACGGTGCCGACGCGCTTCCCCGAGAAGAAGATCGGGGTCGTGAACTCGATCATGGGCCTCCCGCGGCGCACCACCTCGTAAACCTGCGTCTCGAGGAAGGTGCCCAGCGCCTTGACTCGCGTCGACGGGACGTTCGGCTTTCCCCGCTCCTCGATCCGGCTGTGCGCCAGGACCATGTCCTTGGTGTCCCGGATGGCGACGTACTCGACGTCGGCGCCGGACGCCTTCGTCTCCGCGGCGAGGCTGTCCATGGCCAGCCGGTCTCCGGAGAGGATGGAAAACGCCGCCGACGACGCGACCACGCGGGAGATGGAGACGCCGCGATGGAGCAGGTCGTGGAGAATCGCGTCGTCGGAGATCCGGTCCATGGACGCCGCGACGAGGACGATCAGCAGAATGACCAGCGGAAGCAGGAAAGCGACGAGCTTGACGCGGATTCCCGGAGAAAACCGCCGTGCCTTCCCGTTTCCCGGCGAGGAAAGTCCCTTCGTCTTCATGGCGAAGCATATAGTATATAGGCAAACGGATCGCAGCGGAATCCACAACCGACCGTCCCCGAATCCAGGTCTCCGGTTGACGAATCGTATCGGGCGATCCGAAAGGCCTTTAGGAAGACCGATCGCGCAGGGGGTGCCGTTCGTGCCGACGATCCCCGGCGGGAAGAACGAAACGCTCAAGCCCAGGGGCTGGGGCCACGTGGTGCTGAAGGTTCGTGATCTTCGCCGCTCGGAACGATTTTATACGGAAACGATAGGCTTTACGGTCGTGGGGCGCCGCGCGGGGACGACCTACCTCTCCCTCGGCGGGCCGTATCACGACATGGCCCTCTACGAGGCCGGCCCCCTCGCCCTGATGCCCGGGGCCCGCAGCCTGGGAATCGTGCACCTGGCGTTCGCCGTGGAGGACGAGACCGCCCTGCGCCGTTTCTACGCGTTTCTCAAGGAGAAGAAGGTGCAGATCCTGGGCGCTGTCGATCACGTCATTTCCCGGAGCGTCTACGTCTCCGATCCGGACGGGTACATCGTGGAGCTGTTCGCCAACGTCCCCGTGGACGAGTGGAACGGCCTGCCGAACCCCTTTGACCGGGAGCGGCCGTACGATCCGGGCGGGACCGTCGAGGACGAGGAAGAGCCGCCGTAAGGTCCTGGCGCCGTTTGTCCGATAAGGATGGCATGTCGGAACGGTCCGCACCGACGCCGCCGGCGGGCGGATGAATATCGGCGTCCGCTGTTCGTCGAAACGGGCGGCGGACGTCCGTGTATGCGGCGCCGGCCATATCTTCGCAGGAGGTGGAACGTGACGGGACGGATGAAGAGTTCGGGAGCGCTGCTCGGAGGGCTCGTGGCGCTGCTGCTCCTCGTGGCGGCGGCGCCGGCCCTGGCCGAGGTAAACGTGAGCATCAACATCGGCCCCCCCGCGGTGGTGGTAGACCAGCCCCCGGCGATGATCGCGATTCCGCAGACGATGGTCTACTTCGCTTCCGGCGTGCGCGTCGGCCTGTTCTTCTACGACGACAA
>CAYWOT010000125.1:0-4806 GCA_964459975.1 uncultured bacterium | reverse complement strand
TGGTGGACGCCGAAGCACGGACGATGGTTCCGGGCCCGGGGCTACAACGGCCCCTGGGTGCACGTCGGCCCGCGATTCGTTCCCCGGGCGGTTCTCCGTGTCCCCCCGGATTACCGGAGGCGCTACGGCCGCGAGCACCGGGTTCCGTACCGCGACCTGAGGAGACACTATGAACGCCGGGAGAGGGATCGTCGGACTCATCGGGGAATATGGAGGCGCGACGAGCATCGCAGGCGCGTCGAGCACCGGCGACCCGAGGTGCACCGCGGACCCGCAATGAACCGCCGGCCCGAAGCGCACCGCGGACCCGAAATGAACCGCCGGCCCGAAGCGCGCCGCGGACCCGAAATGAACCGGCGGCCCGAAGTGCGCCGCGGACCCGAAATGAACCGGCGGCCCGAAGCGCGCCGCGGCAACGACGAGCGTCGCAGGGACGACAACGGCCGCAGGGACGAAGACCGCGACGGACATGGCATGCGAGGGGGACGGTAGCCCGTTGCCGCCGACTGTCGGACGCGCATAGGGCAACCGCTTTTCCGCCCGGCGTCAGGCGAGCAGGGCGAAGACTTCGTTCGAGACGAACAGCAGGCGTTCGGGAAGGCGGAGGCGGGAGCCCGTACGAATGAGGCGGCGGGTCCGCCCCAGTTCCGCGAGGGTTTCGAGGAGGTCGGAAGGCGGAGGCCCGAGTGTTGCCTCGATCTTCGCGAGGTCGACGCCGTCCGTCATCCGCAGGCCCAGGAACAGGGACTCCTTCCAGGCGTCTTCGCGTCCGCAGATCCGCTCGTCCACCCAGGGGGGAAGGCCGTCCGAAATTCTGCGCCGGTACTCCTCGAGCGAGGCGGGGTTCGCCGTCCGAAGCCCGTGCGGGGCGATTCGCGGGGGGAAGAGCAGTCCGTGGGCGGCGGGACCCAGGCCTAAGGTCTCTTCCCGCCTCCAGTACTTTGCGTTGTGCCGGCATTCGTGGCCCGGGCGGGCGAAGTTCGAGATCTCGTACTGCCGGTAGCCCGCGCCCGACAGGATCCGTCGGGCCGCCCCGTACATTTGCGCGATCTCGTCGTCGGGGGGCGGACTGCTGTCGCCCCGGCGGATCGCCGCGTGGAGCGGCGTGCCCGGCTCGGGCGTGAGGGCGTACACCGAGATGTGGTCCGGCCCCAGCGCGATCGTCCGCTCCAGGTCCCGCTCCCAGTCCGCCGGCTCCTGTCCGGGAATGCCGAAGATGAGGTCGAACCCGATGGAATCGAATCCTGCGGCGCGGGCATCTCGGAAGGTCCGAAGCACGGCGGCGGCCCCGTGGATCCGGCCGAGCGTCCGCAAGAGGGCGGGACGAAACGACTGCACGCCGATGCTCAGGCGGTTGAACCCTGCGTCGCGCAGGACCGAAAGGTCCTCGCCGGACACGGTCCCCGGATTCGCCTCGGCGGTCACTTCCGCGCTGCGGACGACCGGAAAACGCGCGCGGACGGCCTCCACGAGTCCGCGCAGCGCCTGCGGTGCGAGGGTTGTGGGCGTCCCGCCGCCGAAGTACACCGTGTCGACGGCCGCGGCGCTCTCTTCGGGACGCCGGTCGCGAACGACCTGCATCTCGGCGACGAGGAGCCCGCGGAATTCCTCGGCGGCGTCCGGCGAGACCTCGACCGAGTAGAAGTCGCAATAGCGGCATTTTCGCGCACAGAACGGAATATGAAGGTAGATTCCCCGCATCGGCCACCTGCTCCTGCAACGTGTGTCGTTCCGCCGGCGCGGCAACCGGCTATCCGATTGCCCAAAAAGAACACTATGGCGCATTTCGCCATCCAAAGGACAGGGAACAGGCGGTTCACGCCCGTTCCGCCGAGGACGGGGTCGAGTCGATGCGAAAGCGATCGGAGCAAGCGACATTGTGTATCAAGATGATCTTTGCGGCGGCGCTGGTGTTGGTGTTCATCGGAGTGGTCTCGTCGGTCCCGGCCAACCGGCTGGCATGGCAGGGACCGCTGGTTATGGGAACACTCGCCATGCCGGTACCCCACCCGGCGATGCTCCGCCAGCGCTACCCGCGGACCGATCGCAACTCGCTGTTCTCGCTTCTCGGGTTTCTGTCGGTCGTGGGAGTGGCCGCCCTCGCGGGAAGGTGGCTCCTCGAAAAACCGAAGGAACCGAAGTCGCCGAGGAAGCCGCCGCGACCGCCGATCGTTCCCTGAAACGGGGTGGAAGGGGCCGACCTGGAGACGGATCTCCCGCTTGACAGGCGTGGTGCCGTGCGGTACGGCTATCTCGGATCCTGGGACGTCGCCGTTTGTTTTCCTTTCCGTTTCGCACCGGTCATGCCATCCGGGAGGTGGAGACATGGTTCCGAAGATCCGCCGGGTTGCGGTGCTGGGAGCCGGTGTCATGGGGTCCGGGATCGCCGCGCACCTGGCCAACGCCGGAATCGAAAGCCTTCTGCTCGATCTCGTTCCCAAGGTCCTCGCCGAGGAAGACCGCAAGAAAGGGCTTTCGGAGGACTCTCCCGCCTTCCGCAACTGCCTCGCCGCGAAAGGCCGGGATGCGATCCTTCGCAGCCGTCCCCCGCTCCTGTACTTGCGCAAGGACGTCGGGCGGATCGCGGTGGGCAACTTCGACGACGACCTTTCGAAGGCGGCGGAGTGCGACTGGATCGTCGAGGCGGTGACGGAAGACCTCGCGGTGAAGAGGGCGCTCTACGACCGGCTGGAGGCGGTCTGGAGGCCCGGCACGGTCGTAAGCTCGAACACCTCCGGGATCGCGATCGCCCGGATGATGGAGGGGCGCCCGGCGGAGCTCCGCCGGCATTTCCTGGTGACCCATTTCTTCAACCCGGTCCGGTACATGAGGCTCCTCGAGCTCGTCGCCGGGAAGGATACCGACCCGGAGATCGTTCGGGGCATGGCCGAATTCGGGGAGCGCCGGCTGGGAAAGGGGATCGTGTACGGAAAGGACACCCCCAATTTCGTCGGGAACCGCATCGGCGTCTTCGGGATGATGGTCGCGATGCACGCAATGATCGAGGATGGCCTCTCGATCGAGGAGGCGGACAAGGTGCTGGGGAAGCCGATGGGGCGGCCGAAGTCCGCGGCGTTCGGCACCGCCGACCTGGTGGGGATCGACACCCTCCTCCACGTTTCCGACGACGCGTACCGGAGCCTGCCGGACGACCCGCAGCGCGAGACGTTTCTTCCCCCGCCGTTCGTTCGCGAGCTTGTGGCCGGCGGGCGGCTCGGCCGCAAGACCGGGGCCGGCTTCTACCGGGTGGAAGGCAGGGGGGAGCACAGGAAGACGTTCGTCCTGGACTACCCGACCCTCGACTACCGGCCGGCCGAAAAGGTCGACTTCCCGTCCCTTGCCGCCGTCAAGGGGGAGGACGATCCGGGCGCCCGGATCCGGAAGGTGATCTCGGGAGACGATAAGGCGTCCGTCTACGCCTGGAAGGTCCTCGGCGAGACTCTCCTCTATGCGGCGAGGCGGATCCCGGAAATCGCCGACGACGTCGTCAATGTGGACAACGCCGTCAAGTGGGGATTCAACTGGTCCCTCGGACCCTTCGAGACCTGGGACGCCGTCGGCGTCGAGGAATCGGTCGCGCGGATGCGCGGGGAGGGAAGAGACATCCCGGAGAACGTGGCGAAGATGCTCGCGGGCGGCTATCGGTCGTTCTACCGGAGGCACGACGGTGTTTCCGAGTTCTACGACTTCGCGCGGGAGGCGTACCTCCCGGTCCCCGTCTTCCCCGACGTCATCCTCCTGCGCGAGATGAAGGATCGGGGCGGGGTGGTCGCGCGAAACCAGGGCGCGACGCTTGTCGACATCGGGGACGGCGTGCTGTGCCTGGAGTTCCACACGAAGATGAACGCCGTCGACGGCGACATCGTGGCGATGATGCGCGAGGGGGTCGCGCGGGCCGAGAACGAGTTCGCCGGGATGGTGATCGCCAACCACGCCGAGAACTTCTGCGTCGGCGCGAACCTGATGCTCCTGTTCCTGGAGGCGCAGAACGGCAACTTCGTCGGGATCGAGACGATGATCCGCGAGTTCCAGGACGCCTGCATGCGGCTGCGGCATTCCGACAAGCCGGTCGTCGCGGCGCCGGCGGGGATGACCCTGGGGGGCGGAGCCGAGATCTGTCTCGGGGCGGACCGGATCCGGGCCGCGGCGGAAACGTACATGGGGCTCGTGGAGGTCGGAGTGGGCCTGGTGCCGGCAGGCGGCGGACTCAAGGAGATGGTAATCCGGCACCTGGACGGGATCCCGGAGGGCGTGGCCGCGGACCCGCTGCCGTTTCTCCGGAAGGCGTTCGAAACGGTCGGGTTGGCGAAGGTCTCGGGTTCCGCCAAGGAGGCGCGGGAGCTGGGGTTCCTGCGGCCGTGGGACCGGATCACGATCCAGCGCGACTACCTGATCCGCGAAGCGAAGAACACGGTCCTTGCGCTTGCCCGCGAGGGCTACGAGGCTCCGCGCCCGCGGACGGACATCGTTCTGCCGGGCCGCTCGGAGTTCCCGGCCTTTGCGTTCGGGCTCTACACGATGCGCGTGGCCGGGCAGATCAGCGAGTACGACGAGCGGATCGGCCGCAAGATCGCGCACGTGATGACCGGGGGCGACGTCCCGCGCGGCACGCGGTTCTCCGAACAGGACCTGTTGGATCTCGAGCGGGAGGCGTTTCTGTCCCTGTGCGGAGAGGAAAAGACGAGGGACCGCATCCAACATATGTTGACCAAGGGGAAGCCCCTGCGCAATTAGCCCGCATTTCTCACCGAAGGTTCGCAGCGAGGGGGTGGAGACGGGCGTGGAGCGAGGTTCCGTCCGGTACGG
>CAYWOT010000124.1:4932-7376 GCA_964459975.1 uncultured bacterium | reverse complement strand
TGGGAGGAGGCGCTTTTGCCCTCCCGTGGGGAATGACCCTCGACGTCGCGATTTCCGAAGATATCATCACGGAAACCTCTCCCGACGTGAACTTCCACTTTGCCCTGCGGAAGCGGTTCGGAGGAGATTCCTCGTGTCCGTAAGTAGCCGACCGGGACAAAAAAATGGCTGAGGAGCCAGGACTCGAACCTGGAAAACCTGGTCCAGAGCCAGGTGTGATGCCATTTCACCACTCCTCAGCGGAACGGAAAGAATATCCGAGCGGGCAGGGGCCGTCAAGCACCATTGCGGGCCGAAGGCCTTAGCCGGCGCCGCTTCCTTAGGGCGGCCGGGAACAGGCCGGCAGCTTCGTTTCGGCGGGATTCGGTCGTTTTGACGCGCCCGGTATGGCATGCTATTGATGATCGGCGGGCCGTCGCGAATTTTGGGAAGACGGCCGCTGCGGGATGCCACGCGACGATGTCCGACAGGGAACCGGATTTCAAGCTCCGTCCAGGAGGCGACCCTCTCGATTTCATCCGGGAGATCGTGCGCCGGGACACCGAGGAAGGCCGCTACGGCGGCCGCGTCGCGACGCGCTTTCCCCCGGAGCCGAACGGCTACCTCCACATCGGCCACGCCAAATCGATCTGCCTGAACTTCGGGATCGCGGAGGAGTTCGGCGGCGTCTGCCATCTCCGGTTCGACGACACGAACCCCGAGACCGAGGACATGGCGTACGTCGGCTCGATCGTCCGGGACGTGCACTGGCTGGGGTTCGACTGGCGGGAAAAGCTCTTTTTCGCCTCGGACTACTTCGACGAGCTCTACGAACTTGCGGTCCGGCTCGTGCGGGACGGCCTGGCCTACGTCGACAGCCAGAGCGAGGAGGAGATCCGCCGGAACCGCGGGACCGTCACGGAAGCGGGCACCGAGAGCCCGTTCCGGAACCGGTCGATCGACGAGAACCTCGACCTCTTTGCGCGGATGCGGGCGGGGGAGTTCCCCGACGGCGCGCACGTCCTGCGCGCCAAGGGCGACATGGCGGCCGCGAACATGAAGATGCGGGACCCGCTTCTTTATCGCATCCGCCACGCGGTGCATTACCGCCGGGGCGACGAGTGGTGCATCTACCCGATGTACGACTTCGCCCATCCGTTGTCGGACGCCATTGAGAAGGTGACGCATTCCATCTGCACCCTCGAATTCGAGAACAACCGGGCGATCTACGACTGGCTGGTCGACAACCTGTTTCCGGAGCCCCGGCCGAGGCAGTACGAATTCGCGCGGCTCAACCTCGATTACACGGTGATGAGCAAGCGCAAGCTGCTGCAGCTCGTGGAGGAAGGCCTGGTCTCGGGGTGGGACGATCCGCGGATGCCCACGATCGCCGGAATGCGGCGGCGGGGCTACACCCCCGAGGGAATCCGCCTGTTCGCCGCGCGCATCGGCGTCGACAAGGCCAACAGCCGGGTCAGCATGGAGTTGCTCGAGGACGCGATCCGCGACGACCTCAATGCCCGGGCGCCCCGGGTCATGGCGGTCCTGCGCCCCTTGAAGGTCACGATCACCAACTACCCGGCCGGCCGGGAGGAGTGGCTCGACGCGCCTTTCTGGCCGCGGGACATCGCCCGGGAAGGGTCGCGGCAGGTTCCGTTCGGCCGCGACCTCCACATCGAGCGGACCGATTTTCTCGAGGAGCCTCCGGCTGACTGGAGGAGGCTCAAGCCCGGCGGCGAGGTTCGCCTGCAGCACGCCTACTTCATCCGGTGCGAGGAGGTCGTCCGCGATCCGGCGTCCGGGGAGATCGCCGAGCTTCGCTGCACCTACGATCCGGAGTCGCGGGGCCAGCCCGCAAAGGGTGCGCGCAAGAAGACGACGGCGATCCAATGGGCGGCTGCGGGCCACGCCGTCGCTGCGGAAGTTCGGCTCTACAGGCGGCTGTTTGCCGCCGCGGACCCCGAGAACGCCGGGGACGGGAAGACCTTCCGGGATGTTTTGGACCCGGCGTCCGCGGAGATCGTGCACGGGGGGCTCGTCGAGCCGGGGCTGGCCTTAGCAAAGCCCGGCGAGCGGTTCCAGTTCGTGCGCCACGGGTATTTCGTCGCGGACGAGGTTGACTCGCGGCCGGGGAGCCTGGTGTTCAATCGCATCGTCGAGCTGCGGGACCGGTACCGCCGGACGGTCGCGGACCTGCTCGGGGGGAAGACGGGGTAGGAGGCATTCCGCGCCCGGGGATCGACGCCGAGTCGCCGGGCAGCGCACGCTCCTTTTGCGGGAGTCCGATGAAGACGGTGGTCTTGAACGGCGCAAGGCGCGAGGACCGTAGACAGGCGCGGGTCCGGCGCCTGCTTGTCGAGGAAGTCACTTCCCTGGGGCATGCGATCGATGTGCGGGACCTCGAGAAGATGCGGATCGCTCCCTGCCGCGGCTGCTTCGGTTGCTGGACGAGGACGCCGGGCGTG
>CAYWOT010000124.1:0-4922 GCA_964459975.1 uncultured bacterium | reverse complement strand
GATCAACGACGCGGGCCGCGAGATCGCCGCGGCGGCCATCCGGTCGGATCTGCTGGTGCTCCTCACGCCCTTGTCGTTCGGCGGGTACGGGTCGCAGCTCAAGATCGCGGTGGACCGGCTGATCGGTCTGCTCTCCCCCTATTTCCGGAAGACGGGTGGAGAGGTCCATCACCGGGCAAGGTATCCGCGCTATCCGCCGATCTTGGGCGTCGGGCTGCTTGCCGAGCCGGACGAGGAACTGGAGGGACTGTTCCACTCGCTGGTCGAGCGAAACGCCGTCAATTTCCACAGCCCCTTCCACTCGGCCGCCGTGGTCGCCTCCGGGCGGGAAGAAGGACTGCGGCCGCTCCTGCGGGTCATGATCGGAAAGTGCCGGAGAGCGTGATGGGCCGACCGGCGCAAGCCCTCCTCGTCATCGGAAGCCCGAAGGTCTCCCGCAGCACGTCGGAAGCCCTGGGACGCCACCTGCTCGACGAGCTCAGGGATCGGGGCGTGGAGACCGGCGTGTGCCGTCTGCCGCCGACCTTCGTGTCCGAGGACGAGGAGCGACCGCCGCTGGCCGCCCTCGAGGACGCGGACCTCGTCATCCTTTCGTGTCCGTTGTACGCGGACAGCCTTCCCTCCGGCGTGACGCGTTTCCTGGAGATCGTCGCGGCGAAGCGAGCGGCGGAAGGGCGGCACGGCGGGAAACGGTTCGTTGCGCTTCTCAACTGCGGCTTTCCGGAGGCGGGGCAATGCGACACGGCGATCGCGATCTGCCGCCGGTTCGCGCGGGAAGCCGCGCTGGAGTGGGCGGGGGGGCTGGCGCTCGGGGGCGGGGAAGCAATCGCCGGGCGCCCCCTCCCGGAGGCGGGAGGTGCCGCCCGGAAGGCGAGACGGGCCCTTGCGCTCGCGGCCGAAGCGCTCTCGGAAGGACGGCCGGTTCCGCCCGAAGCGGTCTCCCTCATGGCCGGCAGGCTCATGCCTTCGTGGATGTACGTGCTCGTGGGCAGCGTGGGATGGAAATTGCGAGCCGCGCGCCACGGGGTCTTGAGGAGGATCAACGACCGACCGTTCCTGCGCTGACCGGACGGCCGCGCCCGATTCCCGAGACGGCGCGCGGCCCTGCGGCGGGGAAGGTTCCGAAAACCGCTGTGTCCGGGGATCCCGAATCCGCTATAATCGGAAGCGGATCCGGGAATCCGCACGGAACCTTGCCAGGAGGTCGCGATCCATGTCCGACAAGGAAGAGGCGGCGGTTCGGGTGACCTGTCCCTGCTGCGGTTCGGCTCTTGTGGTCGACGGCCGAACGGGGGTCGTCGCAGAGTGGAAGGCGGCCGACGATCCCCGCAAGGGTGCGGGCCTCAAGGACGCCGACCGCCTTCTGCAGGAAGAAAAGGCCCGCGTCGAGGCGCGGTACCAGGAAATCGTCCGGGCAGACAAGGAACGAGGGTCCTCGATGGAGCGGAAATTCAAGGAGTTCCTCGAGAAAAGCCAGGGGGAGCCTGCTTCCCGTCCCCTGCGCGACGTCGACCTGGATTGAAGCCGCGACCGGCCGTTCGGCCGGGTCTTTGCCGCTACACCGGACCGGGTGGCAATTCGCGTCTTTTCCGCCAACCCTTCGCTGTGAGCCGGACGACCGGTGCCGGAACGCCGGCCCGGCCGGGCTGATCCGTCCGTCGAAGGCGCGTCGGCCTCGACCGTCGGGCGAGGGACCGCAGGCCGCCGGGACGGACGACTACCCCCGGGGAGGGGCGAATGCCGGACGCGGAGATCCGGGACGGCCGCTCGGCCCGCGAAGCCGTCTTTTGCGCGAGCGGGGTCACCAAAGTCTACGAGATGGGGGAGGTCCGGGTTCACGCCCTGCGTGGCGTCGACCTCGACCTGTTCGCGGGGGAATTCGTCGTCCTGCTCGGACCTTCGGGAAGCGGCAAGTCGACTCTGCTCAACATCCTGGGAGGGCTCGACGTCCCCTCCGGCGGGAACGTCCGCTACCGCGGGATGGAGCTGACCAAGGCCACGGAGCGCGAGCTGACCGAGTATCGACGGCGCCATGTCGGCTTCGTCTTCCAGTTCTACAATCTGATCCCAAGCCTGACCGCGGTGGAGAACGTATCCGTCGTCACCGACATCGCGAACTCGCCCATGCGGCCGGCCGATGCCCTGGCGATCGTGGACCTGTCGGACCGCCGCGACCACTTTCCGGCGCAGCTGTCCGGCGGAGAGCAGCAGCGGGTGGCCATCGCGCGCGCGATCGCGAAAAATCCCGCGGTCCTCCTGTGCGACGAGCCGACGGGGGCCTTGGACTCCGCCACGGGAATCGTGGTGCTCGAGGCGCTGGAGCGGATCAACCGCGAGCTTGGGACGGCAACCGCCGTCATCACCCACAACGCCGACATCGCGCGCATGGCGGACCGGGTCGTTCACCTGCGCTCGGGACGCGTCGCCCGGGTGACCTGCAACGAGACGAAGCAGTCGCCACGGGATCTTCGCTGGTGACGCGGTGAAGACGCTCGACAGGAAGCTGCTCCGAGACCTGTTCGCGATGAAGGGGCAGGCGATCGCCATCGCCCTGGTCATCGTGAGCGGCGTGGCCACGTTCGTCATGTCCGTGTCCACGCTGGACTCGCTGAAGCGGACGCAGCAGACGTACTACCGGGACTACCGATTCGCGGACGTCTTCGTCTCTCTGAAACGCGCCCCCGAAGAGCTTCGGTCCCGCATGCGGGAGATCCCCGGGGTGGAGACGGTGGAGACGCGGGTGGTCGCGTCGGCGAATCTGTCGATCCCGGGATTTGCGGAGCCGGCGCGGGCGCAGATCTATTCGGTCCCCGACGAGGGCGAGCCGTCGCTCAACCGCCTGTACCTGCGAAAAGGGCGCATGGTCGATCCCCGTCGAAACGGCGAGGTCGTGGTGAGCGAGCCGTTTGCGAAGGCGCACGGCTTCTCCCCCGGCGACACCTTTGCTGCGGTGATCAACGGCAGGAAGAAGACCCTCACCGTGGTTGGGATCGGACTTTCCCCCGAACAGATCTACCAGATCGGCCCGGGCGCCCTGTTCCCGGACTACAAGCGGTTCGGCGTCCTGTGGATGGCGCGAGGGCCGCTGGCGACCGCGTACGACATGGAGGCCGCGTTCAACGACGCTACGTTCGCCCTTTCCCCCGGGGCCTCGGAGGCGGACGTCATCTCGCGTGTGGACGCGCTGCTCGAGCCCTACGGGGGGTTGGGCGCATACGGCCGCAAGGACCAGGTCTCCCACCGCTACCTCTCGGAGGAGTTCCGCGGACTCGGGACGCTGGCCGCCATCTTCCCCGTCATCTTCCTGGGCGTGGCGGCGTTTCTGGTCAACGTCGTGTTGAGTCGCCTCGTGGGAACCCAGAGGGAGCAGGTCGGGGCGCTCAAGGCGTTCGGATACAGCAACGGCGAAGTGGCCCTTCATTACGCGAAGCTGGTCGCCCTGATCGCGCTCGTCGGCGCAGCGGGCGGGTTGGGCGTCGGGGTGTGGCTTGGAAGGGGAATGAGCAGGATCTACATGCAGTTCTACCAGTTTCCCTACCTGGCGTACGTGCTGCGGCCGGTCTGGGCAGTCGTAGGGGTTTTGGTGAGCCTTGCCGCGACGCTGCTGGGCGCTCTGCAGGCCGTCCGCAGGGTTGCCGCCCTTCCTCCGGCCGAGGCGATGCACCCCGAGCCTCCGGAGCGGTACCGGGTGACGGTGTTCGAGCGGCTCGGATTCAAGCGCTTTCTTTCCCAACCGGCGCGCATGATCCTTCGCCACGTCGCGCGGAGGCCCGTGAAATCCCTCCTCTCCGTCGCCGGGATCGCCTTCGCATGCGCCATCCTCACGGTCGGTCGGTTCCAGAAGGACGCGCTCGACTACATCGTGAACGCGGAGTTCCGCACGGCCCGGCGGGAGGACGTGGCCGTCGGCTTCGTCGAGGCGAGGTCGCGACGGGCCTTGCAGGAGCTGCAGGATCTGCGGGGGGTCTGGTTCGCGGAACCTTACCGGATCGTGCCGGTCCGCCTGCGGTTCGAGAATCGGACGTACCGGACTACCTTGCGCGGCGTCGATCCGAGAGGCGAGCTGTTCCGGCTGCTCGACACCGAGGAGCGTCCGGTCACCGTCCCCCGATCCGGGCTGATTCTCACCGAGTATCTCGCGAAGATCCTGGGCGTGCGCGCAGGCGACCGGGTGACGGTAGAGGCGCTGGAGGGCAAGCGCCCGGTCCGCCGGGAGGTCGTCGCCGGCCTGGTCAGGCAGTGGGTCGGCGTGTCGGCGTACATGGATCTTGCGGCGCTCAACCGCTTCATGCGGGAGGGGGAAACGATCTCCGGAGCGTATCTGTCGACCGACAAGCGGTACCTCCCGGAGATTTACTCCGCCCTCGCCGGCATGCCGCGCGTCGCGGGGTCCTCGGTTCGCGAGAACGAGATCGGCAGCTTCTACGAAAATCTGGCGGAGACTCTCCTGGTCTTCACCTTCATCAATACCTTGCTCGCGGGCACGATCGCGTTTGGCGTCGTGTACAACAGCGCGCGGATCGCCCTGTCCGAGCGCAGCCGCGAGCTGGCGAGCCTGCGGGTGCTCGGGTACACAAAAGGGGAGATTTCGTACATTCTCCTCGGGGAGCTCGGCGTGCTGACGCTTACGGCCATCCCGGCCGGGTTCGCCATCGGCCGCGGGCTGTGCGGCTACATCGCGGGGAGGCTCGCATCGGATCTTTACCGGGTGCCGCCCATCGTGGAGCCGCACACGTACGCTTTTGCCGCGGCGGTCGTGCTGGTCTCGGCCGGCGTCTCCGGGTTGGTCGTCCGGCGGCGCCTGGCGGAACTGGACCTCGTGGCGGCGCTCAAGACGAGGGAATAAGACAGCAGGGAGGAAACGGATGCAAAGGCGGCGCTGGATCCTTCTGTTCCTGTTCCTCGCGGCGATCGTTCTCGCG
>CAYWOT010000123.1:0-7395 GCA_964459975.1 uncultured bacterium | reverse complement strand
CAGGCATCTCGGGCAGGAATCGTCCCTGACCGTTACCGGTACGGTGCGGGCCGACGAGCGTGCGCCGGGCATTCTGTCTTCTCTACACCGACATGGCGCGGGCGATCAATTCCCGCTACGAGATGTTCGACTTCCGATCGTGGAGCGAGCTCGCCGTGCACGCCAACGACGAGGCGGTCGGACTGGTGGGCCGGATGATCCGGGTGCCCCGGGTGGTCGTACTCACCGCGTACGACCGCGTTCCCCGGCGCAACGTGCGGTTCTGCCGGCGGAACATCTTCCTCCGGGACCGGAACACCTGCCAGTACTGCGGCAGAACGTTCGCCAGCCCCGAGCTGAACCTCGACCACGTGGTCCCGCGGTCCCGGGGCGGCGTGACGACGTGGGAGAACATCGTCTGCAGCTGCATCGCGTGCAACAAGCGAAAGGGGGGCGAGCTCCCCGAGCAGGCGGGCATGCGTCTCATCCGGCGGGCCGTCCGCCCCCAATGGGCCCCCCAGTTCACCTTCGCGCCGCGGGCGCCCGTCCACCGGGAATGGCTGCCCTTCCTCTCCCTGGTCGATTTCACCTATTGGAACCTCGAACTCGAACCGTGAAGGGGCCGCCCCGCCGGACCCTCGGCGGCTCGCCGGAAGCGCTGCTCTTCCTCGTCGGCCATCCGGTCGCGCATTCGTTGAGCCCGGCGATGCACAACGGCGTCATCGCCCGCCTGCGGCTTCCGCTCCGGTATGTTCCGTTCGACCTGCCCTCGGGCGCGCTTCCCGACTTCCTGAGCGTCGTCCGTGCCGGAAATTTCCTGGGGGGAAACGTGACGATTCCGCACAAGGAGGCCGCCGCTTCCCTGGCGGACCGCGTGTCCGAGGCGGTCCGCGTGTGCGGAGCGGCGAACGTGATCCGCGCCCGGTCCGGCCGTCTCTATGCGGACAACACCGACGGGCGGGGCCTCCTGGCGGCGCTCCGGGCGGCCGGATGGGGAAGGCGGTTCCCCCGGGTCGTCCTTCTGGGGGCGGGAGGGGCCGCCCGGGGCATCGGCTACGAGCTTGCGCGGTCCGGGACCCGCGAGCTCGCGATTTTGAACCGGACGCCCTCTCGCGCGCGCGGAGTCGCCGACGCGCTCGCCCGGAGGTTCCCCCGGCTCCGCGCCGCCGCGGGGCCGCTGACGTCCGGGCAGATGGCGAGAAGGTTTCCCGCTACCGATCTCGTCGTGCAGTGCACGTCGCTCGGCCTCGCCGGGGAGTGGCGGTCCTTTCCCGTGGAATGCCTAAAGAAAGGAAGCAGGGTGGTCGATATAGTGTATCGCCAAGGGGAAACGTCCCTCGTCCGCGCTCTTCGGCTGAGGGGCGTCCCCGCCATGGACGGTCTGCCGATGCTGGCCCACCAGGCGGCATTGAGCTTCACGGCGTGGACCGGGATCGACGTGGCGGGAGCGGAGTTTCTATCTCTCGCCCGGAAGGCGCTCGCGGGGAAATGACGGGGGAGGGAGGATTCGGGCTTGACAGGGGCGGATAATTTGTTATAAATTTTGTATAAATTATGTATAATTAGGTGACTTTGAATTGTCGGTGATGGCTACAAAAATCGGGGAGATGCTGCTCAAGGGGAATCTCATCACCTCGGAGCAGCTCCGCGCCGCTCTCGAAACCCAAAAGAGCTCGAAGGAACGCGTCGGGACCATTCTCGTCAAGACGGGCAGCGTCAAGGAGCCGGAGCTTCTGTCCTTCCTCGGCCGGCAGTTCAATATTCCGGTCGTCGACCTGGCCAAGTACGAGATCAACCCGGACGTGGTCCGCCTCCTTCCGGAGGAGATGGTCCAGAAGCACCTGGCGCTTCCGATCAACCGGGTGGGGGCGAAACTGATCGTGGCGGTCGCCGACCCGTCCAACATGGCGATCCTGGACGCCATCGGATTCAAGACCGGCTACGCCGTGGAGCTGGTGCTCGCGTCGGAAACGGAAATCGCCAACGCGATCAACAAGTTCTTCGACCGGTCCCTGGACTTCAAGGACATCATCTCGGAGCTGGACGACGAGCTGGAGGTCGTCCGGGAAGAGGAAGTCGACATCTCCGAGCTGGAGCGCGGCGTGGACGACGCGCCCGTGGTCAAGCTCGTGAATTTCATCCTAACCGACGCGATCAAGCGAAGGGCGTCGGACATCCACGTCGAGCCGTACGAGAAGGAGTTCCGCGTCCGGTACCGGGTGGACGGCGTGCTCTACGAAGTCATGCGGCCGCCGCTCAAGATGCGCAACGCCATCGCCTCCCGGCTCAAGATCCTGGCGTCGCTCGACATCGCCGAGCGGCGCCTCCCGCAGGACGGCCGGATCAAGCTCAAGATCGGAAAGGGCAGGGAGATGGACTTCCGGGTCTCCGTCCTTCCCACGATCTACGGCGAGAAGACCGTCATGCGCCTCCTCGACAAGTCCTCCCTGGAGCTGGACATGACGAAGCTCGGCTTCGAGCAGGACCAGTTGAAGGACTTCAAGGAGTCGATCTACCGTCCCCACGGGATGGTCCTGGTGACCGGACCCACGGGCTCGGGAAAGACGACGACCCTGTACTCCGCGCTGTCCGAGCTGAACCGGACGAGCGACAACATCTCCACGAGCGAGGATCCGGTCGAGTTCAACTTCGCCGGGATCAACCAGGTGCAGATCAGGGAGGAGATCGGGCTGACGTTCGCCGCGGCCCTGCGTTCCTTCCTGCGGCAGGACCCCGACATCATCATGGTGGGTGAGATCCGGGACTACGAGACGGCCGAGATCGGCGTGAAGGCCGCGCTCACCGGTCACCTGGTCCTTTCCACCCTCCATACGAACGACGCTCCCAGCACGGTGGTGCGGCTGCTCAACATGGGAATCGAACCGTTTCTCGTGTCCTCGTCGCTCAACCTGATCCTCGCACAGCGGTTGGCCCGGCGGGTGTGCACGAGCTGCAGCGAAGACGTGAAGATCCCCGTGAAGGCCCTCTCCGACGCCGGGATGAAACCCGACCGGCTCAAGCACGCGCAGCCGCGCAAGGGCAAGGGATGCGAGGAGTGCAACCGCACCGGCTTCCGGGGCCGGGTGGCCCTCTACGAGGTGATGCCGGTCCGGGAAGAGATCAAGGACCTGGTGCTGCGCGGCGGGTCCGCGCTCGACATGAAGCGCGAAGCCATCCGGCTGGGGATGAAGACGCTCCGACAGGCGGGATTGACGAAGGTGGAGGAAGGCGTGACGACGCTCGAGGAGATTCTGCGCGTCACAGCACCGGATTGATTGCCGCGGAGGGAGAAAGGACGCGATGATATCCATTCACGAGCTCCTGGGCATCATGTACGAGAAGGGGGCGTCGGACCTGCACGTCACGACCGGCATCCCGCCGACGATCCGCATCGACGGCCGGCTTCTGCCGCTTCCCGTCGAGCCCCTGACCCCGCAGGACACGAAACGGCTGTGCTACAGCATCCTTACGGAAGCGCAGAAGCAGCGGTTCGAGGAGGACTGGGAGCTCGACCTGTCCTTCGGCGTCAAGGGGTTGAGCCGGTTCCGGGCGAACATCTACATGCAGCGGGGCGCCGTGGCCGGAGCGTTCCGCACGATTCCGTTCAAGATCCGGACCTTCGAGGATCTGGGGCTGCCCACGGTCGTCAAGGAGCTCTGCAAGAAGCCGCGGGGGCTTGTCCTCGTGACCGGCCCCACGGGATCCGGCAAGTCGACGACGCTTGCCGCGATGATCGACAAGATCAACGGGGAGCGCCAGGAGCACATCGTCACCATCGAGGATCCGATCGAGTACCTGCACCCCCACAAGAAGTGCCTCGTCAACCAGCGGGAAGTGAACGCCGACACCCAGAGCTTCAAGAAGGCGCTGAAGTACATCCTGCGGCAGGATCCCGACGTGGTGCTCGTCGGGGAAATGCGGGACCTCGAGACGATCGAGGCGGCCCTGACCGTGGCGGAGACCGGCCACCTGGTCTTTGCGACCCTCCACACGAACTCGGCCGTGCAGACGATCAACCGCATCCTGGACGTGTTCCCCCCCTACCAGCAGCCGCAGGTGCGCGCCCAGCTCTCCTTCGTGCTCGAAGGAGTGCTCTCGCAGATCCTCATTCCCAAGGCCTCCGGCGGCGGACGGGTCCTGTCGCTGGAGGTCATGATCCCCAATTCGGCCATCCGGAACCTGATTCGGGAGGAAAAGATCCACCAGATCTACTCGCAGATGCAGGTGGGGCAGGCGAAGTTCGGCATGCAGACGATGAACCAGTCCCTGCTTGCCTCGTATCTCAGGCGGTCCATCACGTTGGACGATGCGGTCGGGAGAAGCCCCGACCCCGAGGAGTTCCGAAACCTGTTGTCGGCGTCATCCGCCGCCGCGGCCGCGCAGGGGCCCGGCAGAAGGGCATAAGGACGCAACGCGGAGGAAACCATGGCGAAATTCGTATGGGAAGGAAAGACCCGGGTGGGCGGGACGATGACGGGAGAGCTCGAGGCTCCGAACGAGGCGTTCGTCATCGCGCAGCTCCGCCGGCAGCAGATCGTTCCGGTGAAGGTCCGCTCCAAGCCGACCGAGTTCAACATTCGGCTGCTGGGCCGTCAGGGGAGAGTGTCCCGCAAGGAACTGGCCATCTTCACGCGGCAGTTCGCGACGATGATCGATGCGGGCCTTCCCCTGGTCCAGTGCCTGGACATCCTCGGCGCGCAGCAGGAGAACGGAGCGTTCCAGAAGGTGATCATGAGAGTGAAGGAGGACGTGGAGAGCGGCTCGACCTTCGCCGACGCGCTGGCGAAGCACCCCCGGGTGTTCGACGACCTGTTCGTCAATCTGGTCTCCGCCGGGGAAGTGGGCGGCATCCTCGACACGATCCTGGCGCGGCTGGCCGCGTACATCGAGAAAGCCATGAAGCTGGCCAAGCAGATCAAGAGCGCCATGGTCTATCCGGCGACGATCGTCGCCGTGGCCCTCATCGTGACCGTCGTCCTCCTCGTGTACGTGATCCCGATCTTCGGCCAGATGTTCACGGATTTCGGGCAGGCGCTTCCCGCCCCGACGCTGTTCGTCCTCGCCTTGAGTACCTACACGCGGAAATATTTCCTGGTCGGGGTCGTCGTGCTGGTGCTCCTCGTCCTGGGCGTCCGGTGGTATTACCGGCGGGAGGACGGGCGCCGGAAGATCGACCGGCTGCTTCTCCGGCTGCCGATCTTCGGCGACCTCATCCGGAAGATCGCCGTCGCGCGGTTCTCCCGCACCCTGGGGACGATGGTCTCCAGCGGGGTCCCGATTCTCGAAGGCATGGACATCGTGGCGAAGTCCGCGGGGAACAAGGTCATCGAAGAGGCCGTCGTGCGGGCGCGGACGAGCATCAGCGAGGGAAAGACGATCTCGGAGCCGCTGGCGGAAAGCAAGGTCTTCCCCGTGATGGTGACCCAGATGGTCGGCGTGGGGGAGGCGACCGGCGCGCTCGACGCGATGCTGAACAAGATCGCGGACTTCTACGACGATGAAGTGGACGCGGCGGTGGCCGCCCTGACGTCCCTTCTGGAGCCGATGCTCATGGTCTTCCTCGGGGTGGTCATCGGGGGGCTCGTCATCGCCATGTACCTGCCCATCTTCAAGCTGGCCGGCGTCGTGGGAGGGTAGGCTTGTCCTCGGTCCTCGGCGGGGGCCGGACCGACCAGGCGGGACAAGGCAGGAATCTCCTCCTCCTCCGCACCGGGATCACCTTCGCGCTCCTCGCGTCGGCGGTCTCGGTCCAGATCCGGGAGCCCGATCTGATCCTGCCGGGCGGCTTCCGGTACCTCTACGTCTCGGTGGTGCTGTCGTACGGGTGGCTGCTCGTGCGGTACGCTTTGTGGGGGAGCGGCGACGTCCCGCCCCCCTTCCTCGTCGTGCAGGCGATGGTGGATGTGGCGTTCGTTTCCATCATTCTCTTCGCGACCGGGCTCTACGACAGCATCTTCGCCTTCATGTACATCATCATCATTCTGTTCGGAAGTCTCGAGATGTACATGAGAGGAGCGATGATCTGGGCAGTGCTTTCCGCGGCCACGTACGCGACTCTTCTGTACCTCGAGATGCGCGGCGTTCTTCTACCGCCCGGGATCGACGCGCCGTCCATCGGGTGGGCCGAGTTCCTCCGTCCGAGCCTCATCAACTCGCTCGGCTTCCTGCTGACGGGCGTTCTGGCGGGGATCCTCGGGGAGGACATCCGGACCGCCCGCGCGGGGATGCAGGACCGGGAGAGCTCCCTGGCGACGCTCGAGACGTTTTATAAACACGTCGTGGAGAACATTCCCTCGGGGATCATCACGGTGGATACCGCAAGCCGCGTGAACCTGATCAACGATACGGCGTGCGCCATTCTGGGCGTGGCCAAGCGGGACATCACCGGCAAGCCCGTGGGGGACGTCCTGGGCGGCCTGGACCTGGGAGCGGACCGGGGCGAGGGGCTCCTCCCGCGCCCGGAGCTCGTCTTCCACCGGTCGGACGGGGCCGAAATCTTTCTCGGGTTTTCGTCCTCTCCGCTGAAGGACGCCGACGGCACGGTGATCGGCAGGGTGGTCATCTTCCAGGATCTCACGCCCGTCAAGCAGATGGAGGAGCGGATCCGCATGGCGGACCGTCTGGCGGGTGTCGGAGAGCTGGCCGCGGGCCTCGCCCACGAGATCCGCAATCCCCTGGCCTCCATTACGGGATCCTCGCAGATGCTTCGCGAAGCGTCCGACCTGCCGGAGACGTCGCGGACCCTGTTGGACATCATCGCGCGGGAGAGCACCCGGCTGAACGGCCTGATCTCGGATTTCCTCGCCTACGCGGGACCGAAGACCAAACACGTCGGGACGGTGGACCTCCGGGCGACGATCGAGGAGGTCCTGGAAGCGGTGCGGGCCGGGGAGGCGCGCGAAAAGAACGTGAGCGTGGCGAGCGCGGCGGCGCCAGGGCTCCACGTCTCGGGCGACGCCGAGCAGCTGAAGCAGGTCGTCTGGAACCTCGTTCGCAACGCCATCCAGGCGACGCCCGGAGGGGGCACCGTCACCGTCGAGCTCTTTTCGCAGATCCGCCACCGGCAGCCGTACGCGGTGATGACCGTGAGCGACATGGGGCCCGGCATCGATTCCGCGATCCTCGGGAAGATCTTCAACCCCTTCTTCACGTCCAAGGCGGAAGGGACCGGCCTGGGTCTCTCCATCTCGCAACGGATCGTCCACTACCATCGGGGCTTCATCGAGGTCCGTTCCAACCCCGGGGACGGAAGCGTGTTCTCGGTCTTCCTGCCGGCGTGCCCGGAGCCGTCCGGCGGGCCCGGCCCGGGATCCGGGGACTGACGTGGGCGCAGCGCGGGTCGTCGTCGTCGGAGGCGGACAGGCCGGCTCCGAGGCGGCGCTGGTGCTCGCGGCGTGGGGGGCCGAGGTGGTGCTG
>CAYWOT010000122.1:0-7429 GCA_964459975.1 uncultured bacterium | reverse complement strand
CGGCCCAGCGAGGTAGAACGGAAGGTAGTTGAACACGGAGGAGAAGGCGAAGAAGGCGCTGAAGGCCACGAAGTACGTCCTTGCCAGGTCCCCCCGGCGCAGAAGCACGAGAAATCCGGTCTTGCGCTCCGCGGGCCCGGCCGTTCCTCCTTCCCGCGGAAGCCAGCGTGCCGCGGCCAGGACCGCGCACGCCAGCAGGACCGAAGTGGTGACGAACGCATACCGCCACGGGTGAATCCATCCTCCCAACAGCCGTCCGCCCAATCCTCCCGTCACCGTGGCGGACACGTAGGACCCCATGAGGACGTTGAGGCGCGAGAGGGGCAAGCTCCGGACGAGGTAGACGGCGAGACACGTGGTCAGGGCCGGAATGAACAGCCCCTGGAGAAACCGGGCAGCCACCAGCAAGCCCAGACTGGTCGTGGCGGCACAGACGAAGCCGCACGCGACGACCACGAATCCGCCGGCGTACAGCAGGGGCCGCACCGGGCGGGTGTCGACCAGCCATCCGAACGGAAGCGTGGCCAGCGCGATCCCGAAGATGACGGCCGAAACCGTGAGCGAGGCGTACGACGCGCTCACTCCGAATTCCCGGGCGATCACGGGCAGAACGGGCTGCGTGACGTAGATCGACAGGAAGGTCGACGACACCAGGGAAAAGATCAGCGCCTGGAGGCCGACGTGCCCGCCGCCCTTCATTCCTCCTCCTTCCCCCGCGGACGCCGTCTTAAGACTTCCGTTTGCCCGGGGGCCAGGGCGGTCACGGGTGCAGCGCGCTGACCTTCGCGGCCATGATGTAGTCGTTTTCGTGAAGACCGTGGATCCTGTGGGTGTGGAAACTGACGACGCAGTAGCCCCACCCCAGGGCGATGTCGGGGTGATGCCCCTCCGCCTCCGCCAGATCTCCCACCCGGCGCGCGAACTCCATCGCCTGCGCGAAGTTCCCGAACCGGAACGACCGGCGGATCCGGGTCGCGTCGTCGCCGAGCTCCCATCCCGGGACCTCGCGCAGCCAACGCTGCGCCTCCTCGCGGGACATCGGGGGGACGCCTCCCTTGCACGGTCCGCACGTCTTCGCTTCCAGCCCCATGGCTGTCTGCCTCCTTCCAAGGAAGAACAGAGAGGAGAGGCCGTGCACCGGGTCCGCGTTGAAATCCCGGCCCGGCTTCTCCTATACTGAAAGCCCGAAAACCTTTAGGTGCCGGCATCCGCGGGAAGGTTCGTCCGGCCGGCGACGCCGCCTCAGCCCGTCGAACGCCGGCCGCGCGACTTCCGAACCCGGTCTGCAGGAAGGGGGCGACGTGAACGTACTGGCCTTCAACTGCGGAAGTTCGTCCATCAAGTTCCGGATCGCGGACGTGCAGCGCGCCGGAAGCCGGGGTTGGCGGGACCGGAACCTGGCCCAAGGGATCGTCGACCGGATCGGAGGCGACGCGGAGCTGTCCTTCCGGGCGGAAGGCATGGAGCCGTTCCGGAAGACCGAGCGGGTCGCCGGCCATGAGGAAGCGATCCGGCGCGTCTTCGCGTGGATCGAATCGGAAGAGGCGGCCCGCGCGTCCGGGGGAGGAGCCCGGATCGAGGCCATCGGACACCGCGTGGTCCACGGCGGAGCGCGCTTCCGCCGCACCACCCGCATCGACGAGACGCTCCTCGAAGAGATCGACTCGCTCGAGGAGATCGCCCCGCTCCATAATCCTCCGAGCATCGCCGGGATCCGGGCCGCCCGCGCGGCAGCCGGCCGCACCGTTCCCATGGTCGCGGTCTTCGACACGGCGTTCCACGCCGCCCTCCCCGACCGCGCCGCCCTGTATGCCATTCCCCGCGAGCTGGCCGAGCGGTACGGCATCCGCAGATACGGCTTCCACGGCATCTCGTACCAGTACGTGCTGGCGCGCTACTGCGAGATGACGGGAACGGCGCCCGACGCGGCGACGCTCGTAGCCTTCCACCTTGGGAACGGGTGTTCCGCCGTCGCCGTCCGCAACGGCGCGTCGGTCGACACCTCGATGGGGTTCACTCCGCTCGAGGGGCTGGTCATGGGGACGCGGTCCGGCGACCTCGACCCGGCGGTCTTCGGCTTTCTGGCCCACGAAGAAGGCTTGTTCCCCCGCGAGGTCGAGGACCTGCTGAACCGGCGATCCGGGCTTCTCGGCATTTCCGGCACCAGCCGGGACATGCGGGACCTCCTGGGCCGCGCGAACGAGGACCCCCGGGCCCGGCTCGCGGTGGAGACCTTCTGCTACCGGGCGCGCAAGTACCTGGGCGCGTACCTCGCGGCGCTGGGAGGAGCCGACGCCGTCGTCTTCACCGGCGGAATCGGAGAACACGCGGCCGAGGTCCGGACGCGGATCCTCGAAGGGATGGAATGGTGCGGCATCCGCGTCGATGCGGCCCGCAACCGGGAAACGGCCGGGACCGAGGCGGAGATCGGATCACCGGATTCGCGCGTGCGCGTGTTCGTCATCCCCGCCGACGAGGAGGTCGTCATCGCGCGGGAAACGGCCGCCTGTCTGCAGGAGGAGGCCGGAACCGAGACCGGCGGAGAGGAGGACGACTCCCGTTGAGCGTATCCGGGACGGCGAAGGCGAAATTCCCGGTGACCCGTTACGAGCCGAAGACCTACGGAGCATCGCCGCTTCATCCGGGGCCGCGGCGTCGACCTTCCGGAGATCACCGAGCGGGTGTGAATGGAACGGTAGGCCCTCACCGGGAAAGCTGCGCCGCGAACTCGGCGGGATCGTCGGTGGGCCGGGCGCAGACCCTGTTTTCGCAGACGTAGGCGGTCGCCCGGCCGCCCAGCGCATTCTTGCCCGCAAGAAGCGGAGCGAGGCGGGCGGCGCGCTCCCCCGGTTCCCCTTCGGACACGAATGCGACGATCCGGTTCGGGACGAACCGCCGCCGGAACGCCTCCAGCAGGGGAGCCGCGTCCTCCCGGTTCCCCCTGGGCGCGACGATGACGACCTGCTTGGGCGTGTCGAGAAAGAAATCGACCGCGAGCAGCATCTCGGAGAGCGCGGCCGGGCTTTGCCGCAGCGTCCCGTCGGCGTACCGGAGGACGCGCTCTGCGCGGCGCCGGTACCGGTCATCCGCGGTCCACTCCGCGAGCCGCAACAGGTCGAGCGCCGCCACGGACGCTCCCGACGGCTCGGCGCCGTCGAAGCCGGACTTCTCGCGTATCGGAAGCCGCTCGTGATCGTCGCCGGTCAGGAAAAATCCGCCCTGGTTCTTGTCCTCGAAACGCTCGTCCAGGACCGCGTCCAGCTCGATCGCCCATTCCAGCCACCGCGCGTCGCCGCCCGCCTCGTAGAGGTCCAGAAGCCCCGCAACGAGAAGCGCGTAGTCCTCGAGATACGCCTTCTCCCCGCGGCGGCCGTCCTTGTAGACCCGCCGGAGGCGCCCGTCGCAAACCAGATTTTCCCGCAGAAACAACGCCGCCTTCGTCGCCTGCTCGACCAGGCCCGGATCGCCCAAGACCAGGCCGGCGCGCGAGAATGCCGAGACCGCCAGGCCGTTCCAGGCCGTCAGGATCTTCTCGTCCCGGGCCGGAGCCGGGCGCACGCTTCTCGCCCGGTAGAGCCGCTCGGCGGCCTCTGGAAGAACCGCGCGCAGCTCCCCTTCCGGCATGGAAAGGCTTCGCGCGGCGGCGGCCGGGGAATCCGCCGCATGAAGCACGGTCCGGCCGCCTACGTTGCCGCGGTCGTCCACCCCGTAGTACCGGCCGACGATCCGGGCAAGGTCCGCGCCGAGCGCGGATCGAAGCTCCTCGGAGGTCCACGTAAAGAAGTACCCCTCCTCCCGGCGCCCGTCCGGCGTGAGGCTGTCGGCGTCCGTCGCCGAATAGAAGGCCCCGTCGGGTGCGGCAAGGTCGCGCGTAAGGAAGCGCAGCGTTCCCCGGACGACCACGGCGAAGTCCCGGTCGCCCGTCGCCTGGAACGCTTCCAGGTAGGCGACCGCGAGCAGCGCGTTGTCGTAGAGCATCTTTTCGAAGTGGGGGATCAGCCACCGCTCGTCCGTCGAGTACCGATGAAAGCCGCCTCCGACATGGTCGTACATCCCGCCTCCCGCCATCCGTGCGAGCGTGAGCCGCGCCATCTCGAGGAATTCCCCCCGGCCGCTCCGCCGGTGCCAGCGGAGCAGGAAGCGGACCGGCAGGCTGCTCGGGAACTTCGGCGCCCCCGTAAGGCCTCCGTTGGCCGGGTCGAATCGTCCCTCGTAAAATCGCGCCGCCGACGCGAGCGTGTCGGCGGTCGGAAGGGCATCCCCCCTTTGCCCGGAAACGTTCTGCCGGAGGTGCTCCGTGAGTTGGGCTCCGATCTCCTCCACTCTGCCGGGCTGGAATTCAAAGGCCTTGCGCACCCCTTTGAGGATGCTCAGGAACCCGATCCACCGTCCCGAGGGGTCGTCCCGCGGCGGGAAGTAGGTGCCCCCATAGAACGGCCTGCGGTCCGGCGTCACCCAGACGTTGAGCGGCCATCCCCCGGTGCCGGTCAAGGCCTGCACGGCTTTCATGTAGAGGGCGTCCACGTCCGGGCGTTCCTCCCGGTCCACCTTGATCGCCACGAAATTCTCGTTCAGGAACCGCGCGATCTCCTCGTCCTCGAACGACTCCTCCTCCATGACGTGGCACCAGTGGCACGTGGAATACCCGATGCTCACGAGCACGGGACGGCCGAGGGCGCGTCCCCGCTCGAACGCCTCGTCTCCCCAGGGATACCAGTCGACGGGATTGTGGGCGTGTTGAAGCAGGTACGGGCTCGCCTCAAGAATGAGCCGGTTCGTATATTTCGGCCGCCCGTCCGGGCGCAGGTGCCGGGTCCTCGGCCTCTCGCCCGGGTCCCCCGCGCGTCCCGCCTCCTCCAGCCTGCGAACGAGCTCCGGATCGTATTCGGCGACGCCCGGCGGCGTTCCTTCCATCGGACGGGTCCTCCCTAAAAAAAAGGCGTTGCGCGGGTCGCGCGGAGAAGGCTGCCCTTTTCCTTGCGATGTCGGCCGTCCCGCGATCGTTTGCCTTGCGATGCAGAGATTCACGGTGGGAAACAAGTTGACAACGCATTTTTGCAGGAATACGTTTTATCAGTACACCTACCCCATCATCCCGAGTTTCACGCACGAAAGGAGGTGACCCTGAAGCGTTTTGCGGTTGCGAACGGATGTCTCCGTGGGCAGGCAACCATCGGCCAAGGGAGGGATTTGGATGAGCAACGGCAGAGATGAGAAACGTGACGGGCAGGGAATCGATCGGCGCAACTTTCTGAAGTACGTGGGCGCGGCCGGTGCCGCGTTCGCGCTGCGCGACGTGGCCTTCTCGAAGCAAGCCCAGGCCGTGGGGCTGAAACGCGTGGACGCGAGCGGCAAGATCCATATCCTCGGATGCAATTCGATGACCTCCACCGACGGATACTGGGACAATTCGAGAAAGCCGGTCCTCAACATCCAATCCGGAGACACCGTCTACGTCGAAACCGGGACGCACCTCATGGGGAAGATGGTGCCCGGCGCCACCATCGACGACTGGATGAGGTGGTACAAGGAACTCATCGACAGGACCTCCGAAACGTATTTCTATCCGGACAAGACGACGGGAGCGAAAAAGATCAAGAAGGGCGCCGGCCACCACCACCTGACCGGACCGATCCACGTCGAGGGGGCCGAGCCCGGAGACATCCTCCAGGTGGAAATCCTCGCCATGGACCCCGGGGCGTACGCCTTCAACCTGAACCCGACCACGTCGTTCATGAAGCTGGGCGTCCTTGCGGATGAATATCCCCAGGGGAAGGTCCGCTGGTATTCCGTCAACCGGCGGGACATGACGTACGAATTCCAGCCCGGCATCAAGGTCCCCGTCCAGCCGTTCCCCGGGACCATCGGAGTGGAGCTGCCGGACAAGGGCATGTGGAGCAACGTCCCCCCCGGAAAACACGGCGGCAACCTGGACAACAAGGACCTGGTCGCCGGTACGGTCCTGTATCTCCCGGTGTGGATCAAGGGGGCTGGATTCAAGACGGGGGATTCCCACCTCGCCCAGGGCCACGGCGAGGTGAACCTGAACGCCGTGGAAGGGGCTTTCAAGAACATGACCCTGCGGTTCACCGTCCGGAAGGATCTCAAGAAACTGGTCGACTGGCCGATGGCCTCCAGTCCCACCCACTGGGTCATGATGGGTATGCACACGGACCTGTACAAGTCCAGCCAGATGGCCCTCGAACAGGCGATCCGGTTCCTGAACCAACATTACGGCATGGCCAAGCTGGAAGCCTACGCCTTCTGTTCGCAGGCCGTAGATCTTCACGTGACGCAGCTCGTGGACTATACCAAGGGCGTCCATGCGATGATTCCCAAGGCGTACTTCGTCGGAAAGCAGTACGCCGACAAGAACACGCTCTTGATCCCGAAACAGGCCTGATCGTATGTAAGCTCGGGAAGGCGCCGGCGGACGACGGGTGCTTCGCCGGCGCCTTCCTGTTCGGAGAGGGGACGGCGATGGCCCTGAAGGCGACGTATGAGGTCCGGTGCAGCTGCGGAGCACGATTTACGGGGACGGTCTACGAATACGTCTTCGTCGAGCATGATCCGGAGCTCAAGGATTCCATCCTTTCGGGCGCGTTCAACCGGATTCCGTGCCCCTCGTGCCGACAGGCCGTCCACGTCGAAGCACGGTTCCTGTACCGGGACGAAACCGCCAAGCTGTGGGTCTGGGTGTGCCGCAGGGACGAGGAGGGCCGCCGGGAGGAGCTGACCGAGGAGCTCATCGAGCGCAACGCCGTCATCGAGGGCCGCTTTTTGGACGATCAGGACGCGTATCGGAAATTCCTGGTCTTCGGCCGGGAAGCCCTGATCGAGCTCCTTCTCCGGGAAGATCCGGCCCTGAAGCGAGCGGAAGGGAAATGGTTGAAGCGGAACCCCGCCCTGCGTTGGATCCGCGAGCAGGACGACGATCCCGGGTACCTGTTCCTGCGGGGCGACCGGATCCGGATCGCAATGCCGCTTCGCTTCCCCGGTAACGCCCGCGTCGGCGATCGGGCGAAATGGCTGCGGTCCTACGCCGAGGGATTGAACGTTCACAACCCTTACCGCTCGTTGCTGGACGCGGGGCGACGGCGGACCTGGAACCGTCTCCGGGCGAGCGAGCCGTTCCCCGACTCCCGGGACGAGTTCGACGCGTTCGCCTGCGCGTGGGCTCGGTACAGGACGGGCGGAAAGACCTTCGCGGCGACTTTTCCGCGAACGCGCGCGTTCCTCGACGGGCTGCGCCGGTCGAAGATCGCCCGGCCCCTGCGGTCCCTCCGGGTGAAGGAGCCGGCTCGATAAAAAAAGGGCTACAGGAACGTTGGCCTGTAACCCCCGTAAAACATGATGGCGGGGTGGACGGGACTTGAACCCGCGGCCTCCGGCGTGACAGGCCGGCGTTATAACCAGCTTAACTACCACC
>CAYWOT010000121.1:5859-7436 GCA_964459975.1 uncultured bacterium | reverse complement strand
TCGGGCGAGGAGCTGTTCCGCGACTTCCTCGACCGGATTCACCGCGAGTCCCCGTTCAGCCTGCTTCTCGTCAGCCACGACCTGTCGGTCGTCAGCCGCCATGCCGACCACGTCATTTGTCTCAACCGGAGCGTGATCTGCCAGGGGGCGACGACGGAAACGCTGACGCCCGGGAATCTCGAGGCGATGTACGGCAGCGGCGCGCACCTCGTGATCCACGACGACGCCGACGGCCACCCCCCCCTCCATGCCGCGCCCGATCCCCGGCGCCGCGGGCACGCGGACGGTTGACCGTGGAAGCGCTCGCCGATCCCGTGTACCGGGCGATGGACGCGATGCTGCCCTTCGCGTTCGCGGAGCCCCTCTTCATGAAACGGGCGATCCTGGCCGTCCTGTTGATCGCGCCCGCCGCCGCAGCCATCGGCGTGCCCCTCATCCATTTCCGGATGGCGTTCTTTTCCGACGCCATCGGGCACTCCGCCTTCACGGGGGTGGCGATCGGGGTGCTCCTGGGGGTCCATCCCCTCCTCACGATGGTCGCCTTCGGCCTCTTCGTGGCCTGGGCCATCACCCACGTCCGCGGTCGCACGGAGCTGTCCCACGACACGGTGATCGGGGTCTTCTTTTCCACGTCCATCGCGTTGGGGATCGCGATCATCAGCGCCCAGAAGGGGCTCACGCGCAATCTCCAGGCGTATCTGTACGGGGACCTCCTCGCGGTGTCCGGCACGGAGATCGCCTGGATGGCAACGCTCCTTCTGGCCGTGGCGGTCTACCTGTTCCTCACCTTCAACGGCCTGATGCTGCTGGGGGTCCATGAAGGGTTCGCGAAATCCATGGGGGTGCGCGTCCGGGCGCTGGAAATCTCGTTCGCCCTCATGGTCGCCCTCGTGGTCACGACCGCGATCCGGGGCGTCGGCATCCTCCTGGTCACGGCGCTTCTGGTGGTCCCGGCCGCCACGGCCCGGAACATCGCCCGCAGGACGGCATTCGCGTTCTGGGGGGCGATCGTCGTCGCGGTCGTCTCCGGCTTGCTGGGGGTCGCCGCGTCGTATTACCTCAACACCGCAACCGGGGCGACCGTGGTGCTGGTCGCAGCGGCATGCTTCGGCGCCACGGCGGCGGTCAAGGTGCTCAGGCGTTCCTAGGGGTGGAAAACGCCGGGAGGCCGAGTCGCCGCCCCCCGGCAATTCGCTCGATGTCGGCTGCGCGGGCGGCCTCTCAGGCCGCCGATCACGTCATGCCAAGGAAGGAAGGCCGCGCTATTCGGGCCCGGGCTCGGGTTTGGCGTACTTGGCCTTCTCCTCCGCCATCGCCTCCCTGCCCGCGTCGTAGGCGGCCTTGACGACCGCCTTTTCCTCTTCCATGAACGACTCGACCTTCTTCTTGAGGTCGACGCCCCACCCTTCGGTGCGCTTCCTCATGTCCTCCACCATGTCGTTGATCTTGACCCGCGCTTCCGAACCGGACAACGGCGCGTAAAGAAGGGCCAGCCCCGCCCCGACCAGGCTTCCGGCAAGAAACGCCACGAACACCGATCCCGCATTGCAGCTGTCATTCGCCATGATGACGACCCT
>CAYWOT010000121.1:0-5849 GCA_964459975.1 uncultured bacterium | reverse complement strand
CCTCCTTTCGAGAGATCCGCCCCTTAAGATGCGACACGGCGGCCTTCGAACCCGCCAGAACCCCCGCCACATTGCCCAAGACCGGGACAACCGCGAAGTTCAGAACGCCGGTGGCCGCATCCAGCGTCTTCCGGAAATTGCGAACTCCCTCCGTCACGTGCTCGACGTTGGCCACGCTCCGCTCCGCGTGCGCCACGATCCCGTGGAACACCGCGTTCGTCTGCCGAACGTCCTCCGCGAGTTTTTCGACCTCCCGCAAGGACCCGTCGACGCGTTCCGCCAGCCGGCGAATGGTGGTAAGGAGAACCCAGATGGCCACCAGGATGCTGGCGAGCACCAATATCGTTGCGACGATAAGCACCGTCAGCAGACCCGATTGCGTGATCAACGCGCGGCCCTCCCTCGCCGTTTCATGTCATACTGCATTCGCGTGCAGCTTTTCGCGGTTTCCCAGGTACCATACCAGGAAAGTCCCTCCTCCCGCAACCGGCCGTGCTGTACAATAGAGACGCGAAGGGGAGTGTTTCCGATCCGGGTCGCGAGGTTTCGCGCCGCCGGAACCGAATGCTCCCGTCGACTGTCCAAGGACGCAAGGGGTTGCCGTGGACTCAGCCGCTCCGCCGACCAGCAGTCCGGAAACCCGCGGGGGCGAGGCCGGCACCAGGCCCGTCGATCTCCTGGTGGCCGCGTTCCGGGAAGGAAGACCCGGCGCCTTCGATGCCATCGTCAGGGCCCATCAGGACCGGGTGTTCGCGTTTTGCGCCCGGATGCTGTCGGATCGGGAGGACGCGCTCGATGTCGCGCAGGAGGTCTTTCTCTCCGCCTACCGGAATCTCGCGGGATTCCGGGGGGAAGCGTCCCTTTCCACGTGGCTCCTCCGGATTGCGGCCAACCGGTGCCTCAACCGGATCCGGCAGCGCGTGGCCCGGGCCGCAAAGGAAGTCCTGCACGGGGAACGCGAAGGAGACGGCGTCGCGCCGTTCCAGTTCCCCGGACGGGAGGCGGATCGTCCCGACCGCCTGGTGGAAACCCGGGAGACCCGGGCGATCCTGGAAGCGGCCATCGCGCGGCTCGACGAGGATTCGCGGATGCTCGTCCTTCTGTCGGACGTCGAGGGGTTCAGCTACGAAGAATTGTCGGAGGCCGCCGGCATTCCCCTGGGCACGGTGAAGTCGAGGCTCCACCGGGCCCGAATGGCGCTCCGGAAGATGCTCGAACCGGTCGTGTGAAGGGTCGGTATCGCACGGATGGAATGCACTGAGACCATCGATCATCTCTCCGCCTACATGGACGGGGAGCTCTCGGACCGCGAGCAGGCGGAGATGGAGGAGCACCTGCGCGGGTGCGCCCGATGCGCCGACGAGGAGAAGGCGTTGCGGGACACCGTCGCCCTTCTCCGGGCGCTTCCCGCCGAACCGGCTCCCCCGGAGCTCCTGGCCGGAGTGCGGATGCGCCTGGGCCGGGAGGACGGGGCGCCGCTGCGCTCGCGGCGATCCTTTGCAGCCCGCTTCCGGATACCCCTCCAGGCCGCCGCCGCGGGGTTGATCCTCCTCATCGCGTACGGGGTCCACAAGCAGCTTCCGGCGACGGCGCCGGCCACACCGCGCGCGGCCGCCGTCTCTTCCGTGAAGGGGCGGGTCGGCGCAGGGGCGGCGGCGCGGCAGCCGGCGGCGGCCGCTGACGCCGGGCGCCGCGTCGCTTCCGCGAGGGCGGATGCCGCGGGACCGCGTCCTGCCGCCCGGTCGGCCGAAGCCCCGCGTCCGCCGGCGCAACGGGAGGTCGCGTCCGCCGCGGCTCCCGCGAGCCCGGTCGACCACGACGGTTCGGTCGTTCCGGCGGCGCTCCCGACCGGCGTGAGCACGGTGACGGAGGTGGAGGCCGAACCGGCGAACGGCGGTTCGACGGCAGGACCGCAGCCCGTCGCCGCGTGGCAGGGCTCCGCCGTTCCCGTCGTCGTCCGGCCGTTCCCCCGCGGAAATCAGAATATCTGGGTGTTCGCAACCCGCACCCGCTCGGGAGGCGGTGCGGTCGGGACGGCGTATTTCCAGGAATCGCCGGGCGGAGACCTCCCGACCGTCCACGTGTTCACGGCCCGGGCGTTTCGGCTGCGCCGGCCCGCACCTTTCGGACGGGAGGTCACCGTCGGCGTCGCCGCGGACGACCGGCCGGGGATCGAGGACCGCATCACGGAACTCGCCCTGCGCCTGGGGGGAACCGTCCGGCGGCAGTCGGCGCGCACGGCGAGCGCAAGCCCGGCGGATGCGCCGCCTCCTCCCGCGATCGTCCAGGTCGTCGTGCCCACCGTCTTCGCCGACGTCTTCCTCGAGGAACTGGGAAAGCTCGGGACGATTCCCGCCGAGGAGATGCCCGGACGACTGGACGTCCGGCCCGGTCCTTCGCCCGACAACGTCGCCTACACGGTGCAGATCCGCGTTCGATGACGGGGCTTGGCCCGCCCCGCGTCACGGCTTGTCCAAGAACTCCTCGAACAGCCCCTTGTATTTCCGGCACCCGTCAAACTTGAGGTACGGGATCACCCGCGCGGTCGCCTCCCGCCCCATCGGAAGGAACTTGCCCTTCGCCCTCACGCGGACGGTCCCGCCGCACCGCAGTTCCCCCGCGCCGTACGCGATTCGGCCGGTGTCCTCCTCGAGGCGGCTTACGATCTCGACCTCCTCTCCCACCGGGACGGGCGCGAGGTACTTCACCGTCAGTTCTCCGGTCAGGTACATCGGATGGCGCGCGCCGAACACCGTGGCCGCCCAGCCCATCGACTCGTCCAGGAGTGCCGCGATGACGCCGCCGTGGGCGATGTTCTGGTACCCGTTGACATGCCGGGGCAGAATCACGTTGGTCCGCACCGCCTCTCCCTCGACGAAGAAGCGCGTCCGCACCCCGCAGCCGTTCTCGTCCCCGCAGACGAAGCAGCGGGAGGAATGAGGAAGGTATTCGCGTTCCGGGTCTTCCATGGCTCCCCCTTTTACGCAGGCTCGCGCAGGGCGCCCTGCCAGCTGTCCCTCCGGCGCAGCTCCGCACTCACGTCCCGCGCGATCTCCCGGGCTCCCTGCTTCCAGAGAGGAGCCAGCAGCATGCCGGGCGGCGCGGCTCCGATCAGCCGGAGGACGGCCGCGGCAGGCGTGAGCCGCTCGAGAAAGTCCGCACAGGCGCGGACGTACTCTCCGTATTCCGGCACGGCGACGGTTCCCCGCGCGAAGTCCCGGGCCAGCGCGCTTCCGGCCACGACGTGAAAGTGGTGCAGCTTGACCCCCTGCACGCCGAGGTCGGAGAGCCAGCCCGCGGTATCCACGAAGTTCTCCCTCGAGTCGCCGGGCAGTCCGTAGATCAGATGGACGCCCGTGTCGATTCCCCGCCGCCGCAGGGCGCGGGCGGCGTCCGCGAACTGCGCCACGGTATGGCCGCGGCCCACCGCCGCGAGAACCGCATCGGACCGCGCCTGGAGCCCGATTTCGACGAAGAGGTACCGGTCCTTCCCGATCCGCTCGAGCACGTCGAGCACGTCCGGCCCGAGACAGTCGGGCCGGGTCCCGACGACGATCCCGACGACGTCGGCGTGGCAGAAGGCCGACCGGTAGATCCGGTCCAGCTCCCCGGGCGACGCATACGTGTTGCTGAACCGCTGGAAATAGACCAGCAGGCGCGGAGATCCGCGGCGGGCGCGAAGCGTGGCGATCGTCCGGCGGACCTGCTCCGGCACCGGGAGGCCCGGGAACCGGATCCCGCCGGAGAACGAGTCGGCGTTGCAATAGCGGCATCCACCCGTTCCCCGGGTGCCGTCCCGGTTCGGGCAGGTGAATCCGCCGTCGACCGCGATCCGCACTGCGGGCGCCCCGATCCGCCGCCGCAGGAACGAGCCGTACGTGTGAAACCGCAACTCCGGATGGACGGGAGGCGCCGGGGGCGTTCTCAGGCCGGACTCCGGTCCGGGCACCGCCGCGCCCCGCCCGGGGGTATCGGACCGCATCGTCGTATCGTACCAGTAACGGCGGCGCCTACGGGGCCGATCCCCCGGCCCGGTGAAGACGGATCTCCCCCAGGACGTCAGGAGGACACGCGGAGGCTCCTTGCGCGAGGCAGATCCGTTCCGCCTCGGCGAACGCGTGGTCCGCAGCGGCGGGCTTTCCCATGACGTTCTGCAGCACTCCCCACGTGTCCAGAAACTGGGGCTTTCGGTTGGCCGGCCGCGAGATGACCGCCTCCATCTTCGCCGCGGCGTCCTCCCGGTCCTTCCCCGAGAGGATGGCCGCCCAGGCAAGGTTGTTGGTCGCTTCAGGATCGGCGGGGCGGATCGCGAGCGCCCTGCGGTACTCCTCCCGCGCCTTGTCGTATTCCCGTTTTGCGAGCCGGGCGTTGCCGAGGTTCACGCGCGCCTGGAACAGCTCTCCGTTTTTCCGCAGGGCCTTCTCGTACTCCCGGATCGCCGCATCGAGCTCCCCCTTGTGCTCGTACGCCACTCCGAGCTCCACGTGTTCCTCCGCGGTCAGGGGATCGTTCAGCACGATCACGCGAGGCATCTTCCCGCAGGCCGAGACCGCGAGCAGCGCCCACGCGAGCAGCAGAAGCGCGAGCCGCGCGGGGCCCACCGGGCGGCGCACGCCCGCATCCCGGGGGCCGCTCATCCTCCGCCCCGCCGTACGACGACGGCCAGCCGCCCCATCTTGGCCCACTGCGCGTCCAGCACCGAATAGGGGATCAGCTTCCCTTTCTCCCTGCCCGAGTTCGCCACCACCCCGGCGGGCGTGAACCCGAAAACCAGGAGGTAGTGCGGGCGACTGAATACCCACCATCCGAGGTCCACGAGCAGGATGACCGGACTGCCCCGCGCGATCCGCTCTCGCAGGCGCGTCAGGTCGAGGTCCACCACCTGCGCCTCGAAGCCCCGCCGCCGCGCCGCCGCGGCCAGGTCGGTGATGAGCGCCCCGCGCAGGCCCGCAGTCCGGGTCTCCCGCACGATCTCCGCCGTCGACACGTCCTGTCCGAGAAAACGCAGAAGCATCGCGAGCGACGACGGACCGCAGGTGTTCTCCTCCTGCGGAAGGACCGGAACGCCCGCGATCACCGTCGTGCCGCTCGCCCCGGCGCCAGGGGCCGCGGACCGGCCTTCCGGCCCGCGGACCGCGAGAGGCCCCGCGCACCCCGCGAGAATGAAAAAGGCGCCGCCTGCGAGCAGTGCGGCGCCACCCCCCCGCCTTCGCGTCGCGCTCAGCGGATGATGACCTCCTTGTTCATGAGCTTGATGATGACGATGATGAGGATCACCAGAATCGCGGCGCCGATGAGAAACCCGAGCGCGCTGTCGGTCCCCGCCGCGGCCCGGTCGCTCAGCGAGGCCAGCCGGTGGAGGTCCGCATCGCTCATGGTCCGGATCTTCGCCATCGCCTCGTCGGCCGAAACACCGTAGTCGGTCAGTCTCTGGAGGACGATTTTCTGCTCGAGGAACGCCTGGACCCTGCCCAGATCAACGTTCCGGACTTCGGTTCCGCGGATCCCGTGCGACGCGACGACGCCGGCCACTGCCTCGTTCGGGACCGACCCCAGAACCCCCATGATGCATGCCATCGTCAGGGCAACGGAAACATGCCAGCCCGCCTTCCGGATCGCGCTCATCGATCACCCTCCTTCGGATGCGATACAGGAAAATACCCGGGGCTTCCGGTTTTCCATTTCCCGTATGTTCGCAAAAAAGCACCCGTTCGACAAGTGAAAGGCGACGTTGCGCAGCAAACGGCAAGGCCGCCGAAAGGCGGCCCGCGCGTCCTTCAGCGATAGTCGGACAGGAGGGTTTCCAGTTCGGCCAGGGCGCGCTCCATCTCCGCGCGGCACGTCTTGCG
>CAYWOT010000120.1:1482-7454 GCA_964459975.1 uncultured bacterium | reverse complement strand
CACAAGCCCTTCCGGTACTCCTTCAACAACATCCGCATCGTCGGGGGGAGCGTAGACTTCAACGACCGCCCCAAGCACACGCGCCACACCGTCCGCGACCTGGCGATCGCCATCCCCTTCCTGTCGAACCTTCCGTACGCCGAGACGATTTTCGTCCACCCGTCGTTCCACGCGATCGTAAACGGCACCCAGGTGACGCTTAAGGGCCTGACGAGGCCGTACAGCCCGTCGCGTGAGACGACCGTGAGTCTCGGCATCCGCGCGTTCGACATTCCGCACTACCTCGCGTACATTCCGATCCGCACGAACTTCCACGTCCCCTCGGGGCGCGTGGACACCGCCCTCATCCTGACGTTCGCCCAGCCGGTCGGAAAGCCTCCCGCCCTGGCGCTGCACGGGTCCGTCGCGGTGACGGCCCTGTCGGTCACGGATGCGAACAACGCGCCGGTGCTGCGCCTGCCCTCCGTGTCCGTCGGGATCGGTTCGCTCGAGCCGCTCCTGCGGCGCGTGCTGCTGGACAACGTGATCGTCTCGTCGCCCGAGGTCTCCCTGGCCCGCGGGAAAACGGGGGGCTGGAACGCGCTCTCGCTCCTGCCGCCCGAACCGAAGGGGGCGAAGACCGCCGAAACGAAGAAGGGGCGAACGAGCACGGGGAACGCCGACGGGACGGGATCGCCGTTCTCCTTCGAGATCCGGAATCTGCGGCTGACCGGCGGGAAAATCGCCGTCTCGGACCCGTCGGAGCCCCGGCCTTTCCGGGCGACGGCCGTGGTCGACCTGTCGGCCGGGGTGCGGGCCGCCTCCGGCCCCGCCGGCGCCGAAACGACGCTTAAGGACCTCGACGCGAGGGTCACCGCGCTTCGACTGCGGCGCCCGGGGCAAAAGGAAGACTGGGTCGCTGTCCCGGAGATGGAGGTGCGCGGCGTGGACGTCGACTTCGCCAAAAAGACGGCCACGATCGGCTACGCGGGGACCCGGGAGGGCGCCCTGCGGCTGACCCGGGAGCCGGACGGCGCAATCGACTTGATGCAGCTCCTCTCTTCCCTGTCGGCGACGGCGGGGCCGGCCCCTCCCCCGCCGCCCAAGGCGCCCCCGGCGAAGGCGACGGAACCGCGTTGGAACGTCCTGGTGAAGAAGGCGGCGGTCGAAAAATACTCCGTCGTCGCGGTGGACCGGAGCCCGAAAGACCCCGTCACCGTCAAAATCTCGCGCCTGGCCGTCGCCGGGGAGAATCTCTCGACGCAGGAAAACCGCCGCGGAACGGTATCCCTTTCGGCCGTCCTCAACAAGGCCGGAAAGATCCACGTCGAGGGATCCTTGGCGCTTGTCCCCCTGTCGGCGAGGCTGAAAGCTCGCGTCCGGACGATCGGCCTGCCTGCGTTCCAGCCGTACGTCGCCGAGCGGCTCAACATCATCCTCACCGGCGGGAGCGTCTCCGCCAAGGGAACGCTTGCCGTCGCCGCGCAGGACAACGGCGCGGTCCGGACGACGTACACGGGGCAGCTCCTCGTCTCGAAGCTGGCGACGATCGACAAGGCGACGTCGGAGGATCTGCTCGACTGGCAATCGCTCGAGCTGGACGGGATGCGCGTCGGGACGAGCCCCCTGTCCGTGGCGATCCGGGACGTCGCCCTCTCGGACTTCTATGCGCGCGTCATCATCACGCCGGAGGGGTCGCTGAACCTGAAGGGGATCGTCCGGAGGGAAGGCACCGACAACGCGGCGACCGACAACACGGCCGGAGCGAACGCGCCGGCATCCCCGGGGCCTCCGACGCCCGTGTCGGTCCGGTCCGTGACGCTGCAGGGAGGACGGATCAACTTCACCGATCATTTCATCAAACCCAACTACTCGGCGAACCTCACGGGCATCGGCGGACGCGTGTCGGGCCTGTCGTCGCAGGAAACGCAGATGGCCGACGTCGATCTCCGGGGAAAACTCGGGACTTCCGCCCCCCTCGAGATCACGGGAAAGATCAACCCGCTCCGCAACGACCTGTACGTGGACCTGAAGGTCGATTTCCGGGACATGGACTTGAGCCCGCTCACTCCGTACTCCGACCGGTACGCCGGGTACACGATCGAGAAGGGAAAGCTCTCCCTGCGCCTCAAGTACCTGATCAAGAACCGGAAGCTTACTGCGAGCAACAACGTCTTCCTCGACCAGTTCACGTTCGGCCAGGCGGTGGACAGCCCCGACGCCACGAAGCTCCCGGTCCGGCTGGCCGTCGCCCTGCTCAAGGACCGAAACGGCGAAATCCACCTTGACCTCCCGGTGAGCGGCTCCCTCGACGATCCGCAGTTCCGCATCGGCCACGTCATCCTCAAGATCGTCGTGAACCTCCTCGTCAAGGCGGCCACGTCCCCGTTCGCGCTCCTGGGGGCGATCTTCGGCGGGGGCGAGGAGCTGAGCTACCTGGAGTTCCCCTACGGGAAGGACACGCCCGGCGCAAAGGCGGCGGCCAAGCTCAAGACGCTCGAGAAGGCGCTCCACGACCGGCCCGCCCTCAAGCTCGAGATCACCGGGCACGTGGACCCGGAGAAGGACCGCGAGGAGCTGCGGCGCATGCGGTTCGACCGGGAAGTGCGGGCCCAGAAGCTCAAGGACCTGGTGCGCGAGGGCGGGCCGGTCCCCTCCCTCGACAACGTCGTCGTCGGCGCAAAGGAGTATCCGAAATACCTGAAAGCAGCCTACCGGGCGGCCAAGTTCCCCAAGCCGCGGAATTTTCTCGGCATGCTCAAGGACCTTCCGGTCCCCGAGATGGAGAAGCTCATGTACGCCCATATCCGGGTGACCGACGGCGACCTGCGCCTTCTGGCGCAGCGGCGCGCGCAGGCGGTCAAGGACCTTCTGATCGCGTCGAAGCAGGTGAATCCGGAGCGGATCTTCCTCGTGGAGCCGAAGACGCTTGCCCCCGAGAAGAAGGAGGGGCAGCCCGAAAGCCGGGTCGTGTTCGCCTTGAAATGACTCCCGGGCGGCGGGGCGCCCGCCGCCGCAATCGGCGCGTCCGACGAAACTTCGGCGGGACTCGAATCCATCGAAAGGGTGTCCCCCGCGCCATTACGCGGACCGACGATCATGACGCCGGGAGGATCGCAATGACCGCCGATGTTTCGCAGGCCGCAAGCCGCAGCGACCGTCTTTCCATCCCCGAAGAAGACGTCGGCCCCCTCAAGGAGGCGGTGCGGGGGGAAATCCTCACGCCCCGCGACCCCGCTTACGAAGACGCGCGCAGGGTCTGGAACGGCTTGATCGACAGGCGCCCCGGGCTCATCGTCCGGTGCCGGGGAACCGCCGACGTCATGGCGGCGGTGAACTTCGCCCGCGAGCGGGAGGTTCGGGTCGCGGTCCGGGGGGGCGGCCACAACGTGGCGGGGCACGCCGTCTGCGACGGCGGGCTCGTGATCGATCTGTCGGAGATGCGCGGCGTCCGAGTCAATCCGGCTCGGCGGACCGTCCGCGCGGAGGGCGGAGCGACGCTCGGCGACGTCGACCACGAGACCCAGGCGTTCGGCCTCGCCGTGCCCGTGGGGGTCGTTTCGGCGACCGGCATCGCCGGCTTCGCCCTGCACGGCGGGTATGGATGGCTGACGAGAAAGCACGGGCTGGCGGTCGACAACATCCTTTCCGTAGACATCGTCACCGCGGACGGCCGCCTGCGCAAGGCGGACGCGCACGAGAACGAGGACCTGTTCTGGGCGATCCGGGGCGGCGGCGGGAATTTCGGAGTCGTTACGTCCTTCGAGTTCCGCTGTCATCCCGTCGGGCCGCAGGTGTGGTTCGCAGCACCGTTCTATCCCATGGAAGCCGCCGAGGAAGGCCTTCGCTTCTTCCGGGACTTCGCGGCGAACGCTCCCGACGAGATGAGCTCGCTCGCCGTGCTCTGGAACGCGCCCGACGATCCGTCGTTTCCCGCGGCGGCCCGCGGAGCCCCCGTTCTCGTCTTCGCGGCCTGTTGCAGCGGTCCCGTGGAGGAAGGCGAGCGGATCACCCGGCCTCTCCGCGAGTTCGGCGCCCCGGTGGCCGACATCAGCGGCCCCATGCGGTTCCTGGACGTCCAGCGATTCTTCGACGCCGACTATCCCGCGGGGAGGCTCTATTACTGGAAGTCGCAGTATGTGCCCCGCATGAGCGACGACGTCATCCGCCTGGCGGCCCGGCAGGGCGGCGAGCGCCCCACGCCGATCAGCTCGATCGACATCTGGCCGCTGACCGGAGCCGGCGCGCGGATCGGTCCCGGCGCGACCGCGTTCGCGGCCCGGAAGGCGCCCTTCCTGTACAACATCGAGACGAACTGGGACGACCCCGGGCGGTCCGACGCGAACATCGCGTGGACGCGCAAGGCGTTCGCCGACATGAAGCGGCTGACGGGAGGCAGCACGTATCTGAACTTCCCGGGCTTCGCCGAGGAGGCGGACGAACTCGTCCGGGGCGCGTACGGGGACAACTTCGGCCGGCTCAAGGCCGTCAAGGCGGCGTACGACCCCGGCAATCTTTTCCACGGAAATTTCAACATCCGGCCCTGACGGTCCTGCCGGAAGGTCCCGGATAGGGAGGTCCCGTTCCTTGGCAAGATATCTCATCGAAGTCTCTCACGAAGCGGACGAAAAGGCGTGCGCGGTCGCCATCGAGATCCTCCTGCGGACCGGCTCCCACTACCTGACCAACGCGGAATGGGGATGCATGGACGGAGACCACAGGGGGTGGATCATCGTGGAGGCGGACAGCCGGGAAGAGGCCCGTTCCGTGCTGCCCCCCCTCTACCGCCCCCAGGCCAGGATCGTGAAGCTGAACCGGTTCTCCCTGGACGAGATCGACGAGATTCTCCGCCATCACGCGGCCTGACGGCGCCCGCCCCGCGTCGCGGCATGGAGCCCGGGATCCGGTTCGCGGCGGACGCGATGCTCGGAAAGCTGGCCACGTGGCTTCGGCTGCTGGGCTGCGACGTCGAGTACTCCCCGCGGATCTCGGACGACGATCTCGTGAAGCGGGCGTCCCGAAGCGGACGCGTCATCCTCACACGCGACACGCGGCTCGTCCTGCGCCGGGACGCGCGGGATCTGTGCTTCTTCGTGCGAGGCGACGGCTGGCGGGACCAGCTCAGGCAGGTGGCCCGGCGGTTTTGCCTCGTTCCGTCCCGCCGGACGCTGACCCGATGTCTGCGGTGCAACGAGACGCTTTCCGCGGTCGACCGCGAAGCCGTCCGGGACCGGGTCCCCCCCTACGTCTTTGCGACGCAGCGTGACTTCCGCGCGTGCGGACGCTGCGGCCGGATCTATTGGCCGGGTACCCACCACGACCGGGCGCTGGCCCACCTGGCGCAGATCTTCGGGGACGCGTGACGGCGCGAGGGCGCCCCGTCATCGGGGGATCCGATCACTTTCCGGGCGCTCCGGGATCCGCGGCCGCGGGGACCTCGCAGAAGGTACATACGCCGACCGGCGACGGCGCCTCCGCACGGTAGACGCCGTCCCGCTCGTCGCGCTCCAGCACCGACTCCCGGCTGCCCTCCCGAAACACGGTGATGCCCTTGCATCCCGACTCCCACGCCTGCCGGTAGAGGTCCTCGACGGCCCCGAGAGGCGTTTCGGCGGGAAGGTTGACCGTGGAGGAGATGCTCTGGTCCACGTACCGCTGCACGAGCGCCTGGAGGCGCACCCGTGCCCCGGGGTCGATTCGATGGGCGGTGACGAACGTGCCGGGAAGAGGGGCTGCGGGGTCGTGCCGCTCGCGGTATCGGGCGACGAGGGGGTGCTCCACGCGGTAGGCCTGGCCGGCCACGTGACGCAGGTACGAGAGGGAAAAGACCGGCTCGATGCCGCTCGAGGCCCCCGCAAGGCAGGAGATCGACCCGGTCGGCGCCACGGCCAACAGGGCGCAGTTGCGCAAGCCCCTCGCCCGGATCCCGGCCCGGATCGACTCGGGAAGCCGCCGGATGAAGGGGCTCTCCAGGTGCCGGACCGGGTCGAAGG
>CAYWOT010000120.1:0-1472 GCA_964459975.1 uncultured bacterium | reverse complement strand
TCCTGCGCCAGCCGGACGCTTTCCTCGTAGGCCGCGTCCCGCGCGACCGTCATGACGCGCTCGATGAGGGAATGGGCCGCCTCGGAGCCATACACCAACCCGAGCATCGCGAAGCAGTCGGCCATGCCGAGGATGCCCAGTCCCACGCGCCGCGACCGCTGCGACGCGAGGCGCTGCTCCCGCAGGGCGTGCCGGCGCGCGCCGACGTCGATGACGTTGTCCAGGAACCGCACGCCGAGGCGAACCGCCTCCGCGAATCCGGTCCAGTCCAGGTCCGCCCGCTCCCCGAAGGGACCGGTCACGAACGCCGCGAGGTTCACGCTGCCCAGGTTGCAGGCGCCGTACGGTTCCATGGGAATCTCGCCGCAGACGTTTACCCCGGTTACCTCCATCCCGTTGTACTGCGTAGTGGACTCCCGGATCGCCGTGTCCCAGAACAGCACGCCGGGCTCGGCCGACGCCCACGCCGACCGAAGGAGCGTCTCCCAGATCCGACGGGCCGGAATCCGCCGCTCGATCCGCTCGTGTGGAGTGACGAACGAAGCGGCGACCTCCCCGTCGTCCGCGAGCGTCCGCATGAAGCCGTCGGTGATCCGGACCGAGACGTTGGCGTTCCGGACCTGGCGCCGCTCGGGGTCGCTCTTGACGCCGAGGAACTCCAGGATGTCCGGATGGTCGACGCGGGTCGTGATCATGAGGGCCCCCCGTCGTCCCCTCGACCCTCCCATGACCCCGGTGACCGTGGAAAACACTTCCATGAAGCTCACCGAGCCGGAGCTCTCGATGCCGGCGTTGCGCACATGGGCCCCCCGCGGACGGAGCACGTCGATGTTCGTTCCGACCCCTCCCCCGAGCGAGTAGGTGGCCGACGCGTCGTTGATCCAGCGGGTGATCCCGCCTACGGAGTCCTCCCGGACCGGGATGAAATAACAGTTGAACAACGTGGCGGAACGCGGATTCCGCGCGCCGAAGAGGATCCGGCCGGCCGGAACGAAACGGAAGTCCGCGAGGAGATCGCGGAACCGCCGGCGCCACAGGCCGCGGTCCCGTTCCGGGCGGGCCATCGCTCCGGCCACCCGGTCCCACATCCGGTCCGGTGTCGTCTCGATCCACCCGCCGTCCAGGCCCCGGAGCGCGTACCGGGAAAGGAACACCTCGGTCCGGAGTGCGTCGCCCCCGAAAAACCGATCCGCGTCCTTTCTCGCCTCGTCGAACGGCTTCGCCTCTCGGCCCATCGCACCCTCCTTCTCCCGGGACGATGCCTGCCCGATGCGGGCGGATTCCCGAAGGACCGAGTCCCGGCGCCGGCGCGGCGAAGGGCACCGGCGGGAGACGAACGGCCCGAGCACCGGGACCCGGACGAGGCTGACGACGGTCGACGAAAGAAGCCCTCCGATGACGGGAATCACAAAGGGCCGGAAAATCCGCGAGCCGACGGCAGAATACCACGTCGTCCTGCACCATCATCACCG
>CAYWOT010000119.1:0-7487 GCA_964459975.1 uncultured bacterium | reverse complement strand
CCGCGGGGCCAGGACCCCGTCTCCGTTCCGGTTCCGGTCGTGGACAAGGCGCTTTGCGACGGGTGCGGCGAATGCGGCCGGGTCTGCGAATATCGGGCGATCGTATCCTTCGGGACCGCCCCCCTCGTCTTTCCGGAGATGTGCCACGGTTGCGGAGGATGCGCGATGGCGTGCCCGAAGAAGGCGATCCGAGAAGAGGGGCGCCGGATCGGAGTCGTGCGGACGGTCCGGGCGGACGACGTCACACTGATCGAGGGCCGTCTCGACGTCGGCGTGGCCGTGCCCGTGCCCTTGATCCGCGCGGTGAAGGCGCGAGCCCGAAACGGCGTGCCCGCGATCGTCGACGCGCCTCCGGGCACCTCCTGCCCGGTGATCGCCGCGTTGCGCGGATCGGATTTCGTCGTGCTCGTGACCGAGCCGACCCCGTTCGGCCTCCACGATCTGGAACTGGCCGTGGAGATGGTGCGGGCGCTCGGCATTCCGTTCGGGGTGGTGGTCAACCGGGTTGGAATCGGCGACGGAAGGGTCCACGCCTTCTGCGGGAAGGAAACCATCCCGGTCCTCCTGGAGATCCCGGACGACCGGAGGATCGCGGAAGCGTATTCCGAAGGACGGCGGATCGTGGACGCGCTGCCGCAGTATCGCCCTCTCTTCGAGAACCTCCTGGATCGGTCCGCGGTCCGGAGCGCGGGGGGCGGGCCGTGAATGCCTCGCGCGTTCGGCGGGTTTACGGGCCCGTGCCGTCGAAGCGCCTGGGGCGCTCGCTCGGAATCGACCTCGTCCCGTTCAAGACCTGCCCGTATGACTGCGTGTATTGCCAGCTGGGGCGGACGACGAACAGAACCGTGGAGCGGAGCGAGTTCGTCCCCGTCGATGCGGTGCTCGAGGAACTGAGGCGGAAACTGGCCGAGGGCGATCTTCCGGACCACATCACGATCTCGGGATCCGGCGAACCGACGCTGCATTCCGGAATCGGCGTTCTCATCGAGAGGATCAAGGGGCTGACCGACATCCCCGTGGCCGTTCTCACCAACGGCTCGCTTCTGTGGAGAGGCGACGTCCGCGATGCCTTGGCGGCCGCCGACGTCGTGCTCCCCTCTCTGGATGCGGGAGACGAATACGTATTCCAATACGTCAACCGCCCGCACGAGGATCTCTCCCTGGAGCGGGTGGTGGACGGCATTGCAGCGTTTACGCGGCGCTTTCCGGGCGAAGTGTGGCTGGAAGTGTTTCTGCTGGCGGGCGTCACCGGAATCCCGTCCGAAGCGAGAAAGATAGCGGACCACGCCAGGAAAATCGGGCCGGCTCGCGTCCACCTGAACACCGTTGCCCGCCCGCCCGCCGAGGAGTATGCGGTTCCGGTTTCCGCGGACAGGATGCTCGACCTGAAACGTTTCTTTCCGGGGCGGGCGGATTGGATCCGGGAGCCCGACACCCCCAGGATGTCCTTCCCGGTCTTTCGCGATGCACGTGTGGAAGACATCCTGGATCTGCTCGGCCGGCGTCCTTGCACCGCCTTGGATCTCGCGACCGGCCTGGGAATTCCCGTGTCGGAAGCGATCAAGCACGTTGACGCGCTGATGGCCGAGGGGAAAGTCGCCACGGTCATCCTGGGGAAACGCAACTTCTTCATCCCGGCAGGCTCCGCGAACCGGGTGGAGAACGGGACGTGACCCGCGCGGGGGCTCCGACGTCCCGCCGGCCCGAGGGCGGCGGATTCCGCAACGGGGCAACGGTATGAAGGAACTCGTCGTGATCAGCGGGAAGGGAGGTACGGGCAAGACCAGCCTGGCCGCATCGTTCGCGGTCCTGGCCGACAGCCCCGTCATCGCCGATTGCGACGTGGACGCCGCGGACCTGCACCTCGTTCTTTCGCCGCGGATCCGGGAGCGTCATGAATTCCGAAGCGGGCACGAGGCCAGGATCCGCGAGGAGGGCTGCACCGGGTGCGGAGAGTGCCTCGCGCATTGCCGCTTCGACGCGGTCCGGATGAACGGATCCCGGCCCGGAGGAGACACGTTCTCGATCGACCCGGCTTTCTGCGAAGGATGTGGTGTGTGCGTCCGGCTTTGTCCGGAATCGGCGATCGACTTCCCCGAGCGTCTCTGCGGGGAATGGATGATCTCGGAGACGCGGTGCGGGCCCATGGTCCACGCTCGCCTGGACGTCGCAGCCGGGAACTCCGGCAAGCTGGTGTCGACGGTCCGCGGGGAAGCCCGGCGGATCGCGGAGGAGAGAAAGCGCTCCTTGGTCATCGTTGACGGCCCCCCGGGGATCGGTTGCCCGGTGATTGCCTCGCTTACGGGAGCGTCGCGGGCGCTGATCGTCGCGGAGCCGACGGTGTCCGGGATCCACGACCTCGAGCGGGTGCTCCACCTGACCCGGCACTTCGACATTCCGGCGTGGCTCTGCGTGAACAAGTGGGACCTGAACCCCTCCCTGGCGGAGCGGATCGAACAGGCGGCGCGGCTGGCCGGGGCGAGCATCGCCGGCCGCGTCCGGTACGACCTGTCCGTAACCTCGGCGCAGCTGCAGGAGCGGGCCGTCGTGGAGACCGGGTCCCCCTGCGTCGAGGATATTCGACGGATCTGGCGCCACTTGGCGTAAAAAAATCGGTCCGAAAACGGGTACCGCAAGGAGGAACACCGATGCGAATCGCTATTCCCTTGGCAAACGGCATGCTGTCTCTGCATTTCGGCCACTGCGACTGTTTTGCGCTTCTCGACGTGGACCTCGACGAGCAGAAGGTCCTCGCTCGGGAGGACGTGGTGCCTCCCCCGCACCAGCCCGGTCTGCTGCCGGTCTGGCTGGCGGGGTGCGGCGCGGACGTGGTTCTCGCGGGGGGCATGGGACAGCGTGCGCAAGCGCTGTTCGCCGAACAGGGCATCCGGGTGATGGTAGGAGCGGTGGTGGAGACGCCCGAGAGGCTGATATCCGAATACCTGGCCGGCACGCTCCAGGAGGGCGAGAACGTCTGTGACCATTGACAACCGCTTGGCGGGAGGAGGACGAGATGGGTACGAAGGGTCGTGAGATCGTCGGCCGGCACGCCGAGCGCATCGTGGAGCTCTTGAACAAGGCGTTCGCGGACGAGTGGCTTGCCTACTACCAGTACTGGATCGGGGCGAAGATCGTGGCCGGGCCGATGAAGGACGCCGTGATCGCGGAGCTGCTGCAGCACGCGGCGGACGAGCTGCGGCATGCGGACATGGTCTGCGGCCGGATCATCCAGCTCGGCGGCACGCCGGTCACCACGCCGGCGAGATGGTTCGACCTGGCCAACTGCGCCTACGAGGACCCGGCCGATCCGTTCGTCCGGAGAATCCTCGAACAGAACATCGCCGGGGAGCAGTGCGCGATCGCCGTCTACCACGCTCTCCTCGAGGAGGTCCACGGCAAGGACCCGGTCACCTACAACCTGGCGACCCAGATCCTCCAGGACGAGGTGGAGCACGAGGAGGACCTTCAGGCGCTGCAGGAGGATTTTAACGTGATGCTTCGGGCGGGAGCCTGACGCGGCCGTTGCCGCCGTTCCATCCTGTGTCGCCGACGGCCCGTCGCGGAGGAGACGGGGGACCATCATGGAGCTGAGCGAGATCACGATCACCAGGGCGATCATCGACCGCTTTTCCCGGAAGTTTCTCGATTGCGCGGAGGTCGACACGGCCATCGTGGGGGCGGGCCCCGCCGGTCTGGTCGCATCGTATTTTCTGGCGAAGACCGGACGCAAGGTGGCGATCTTCGAACGGAAGCTGAGTATCGGCGGCGGCATGTGGGGCGGAGGCATGATGTTCAACGAAATCGTGGTCCAGGAGGAGGGAAAGGAGCTCCTCGATCTCTTCGGCATCGCGACCACGGAGTACGAAAAAGGGTACTACACGGCCGGGGCGATCGAGGCCGTGACGACGATCGGTTCCCATGCCGTCCGGGCCGGCGCGACGGTGTTCAACTGCATGAGCGTGGAGGACGTGATGATCCGGGAGGGGCGCGTCGTCGGCCTCGTGATCACGTGGTCGCCGGTGGAAATGGCGAATCTTCACGTGGATCCTCTCTCCGTCACGGCCAGGCACATCGTCGATGCGACCGGCCACGACACCGAGGTGCTTCGCGTGATCGCGCGGAAAGCCGACATCCGGCTGTTTACGGACAGCGGTGGCATTCTGGGCGAGCGCTCCATGTGGGCGGAAAAGGCGGAGCGCCTGACGGTGGAAAATACGAAGTGCATCTGTCCGGGCGTGTATGTCGCCGGAATGTCGGCCAATGCCGCCTTCGGCGGTCCCAGGATGGGGCCGATCTTCGGGGGCATGCTTCTTTCCGGGAAAAAAGCGGCGGAGCTGATCGCCGCGGAAGGGACGTAGATCGGTCCGGGGGATCGGGCGGCGTCGCCGTCCGGACCTACGGCCCGGCAGGCGAAAAAGGAGAAGCCTGTGAGACCGACGTTCGTCGTGGACGGAACCACGACCGCGGATGACGTTGCGGCGGCCGGACTGCCCGACCCTCTCTACTGCCGGCCCGGGTTCGCCGACCGTGCACGCGAGCTTGCGGACCGCATCGATGCGGAGATGGGCGGCGCTACGAGCTGCGGAGGAAGCGGCGGGGTCGGATACGTTCCCGACATCGTGGAGAGCGGGGACTGACGGGGCCCGTCTTTGGAAGGATGCTTCCCGCGAAACGGAAACGGGCTCCCTCGCGAGGGAGCCCGTTTCCGTAAAGCGTTTGTCCCTTGGGACGTCGCCGGCCTTAAAGCTTTCCGACGAGGATGAACGCGATGACCAGGGAGTAGATGACCAGCGACTCGATCAGCGCGAGACCGACGATCATCGGAATGAAGATCTTGGCCTGGGCCGAAGGGTTGCGCGCGATCCCCTCGAGCCCCGAAGCGATCGCCCTTCCCTGACCGAGCGCCCCCCCGAAGGATGCGATTCCCATGCCGAATCCGGCGGCCAGTGCGATGAAGCTCTTGACGCTGTCTGCGAGCCCCGCGGCAGCCCCTTCCTGAGCGAAGGCCGCCGTGCCCAGTGCCGCAAAAAGCAGCGTGAGCAGGAACGTAAAAGAGGTCTTGCGGAACATCGGGTACCCCCCTTTGCTGGATGGTATGGGACCCCGCCGGACGGCTCGTTCGCCACCCGGACGGGGGATGATGCCGGAGGCCAAAAAGGCCCCTCCTAGTGTTCTTCTTCGTGCACCACCGCGCCCGCGATGTAGATCATGGACAGTACCGTGAAGATGAACGCCTGGATGAACGACACGAACATGCCCAGCCCGTAGAACATCGACGGGACGACGAAGGGAACGAGTCCCAGAAAGATCCCGAGCACGAGGTGGTCTCCGGTCATGTTCCCGAACAGACGGACGGAGAGCGACAGCGGCCGCGCGAGGTGCGAGATGATCTCGATCGGCAGCATGAGCGGGGCCATCCACCAGACCGGCCCCAGGAAATGCTTGAAATACGCGATGCCGTGCTCCTTGACGCCGTAATAGTGCGTCGACAGGAAGATGACGACCGCCAGGCCGACGGTGACGTTCATCCGGTCGGTCGGTGGCGCGAAGCCCGGTACGAGGCCCAGAAGGTTCATGAACAGGATGAAGAGGAAGACGGTGGCGAGCAGCGGCATGTACCGCTTCGCCTTGTGGCCGATGATATCCTCCGCGAGGTTCACGTTGAACGCCACGAGGAGCTCGAGGATGTTGCGCAGCGTGAACTTCGGTTCCGGGATCGCCAGCTCGGCGGGCGTGCGGTTCCCGAAGGCGCGCGCGGAGACGATGACGAGCAGGACCGCGATCAGGATGGCCGACAGGATGTACTGCGGGATGTGGCCGGGAAGCAGCTGGAACCAGGAAAACGCCTCGTGGCCTTCGGCCGCCAGCGCCGTCCCCGGCACCAGCAGCAGCCCCGCAGCTCCTCCGATCGTCTTGCGCATGGCGCGACCTCTCCGCTCCTTCATCGGGGTTCCACTGCCCGGGAAAGTCCCTCCAGCAGGACCCCGGCCACCAGCGACGACAGGCCCAGAAGGAAACCCAGGAGGTCGAACCGCCCGGACCGGATCACCAGGTAGACCGCGGTCACCAGGGCGAGGAACTTCAGGACGTAGGAGACGACGAAGCCGCTCTTGCGGCCCCCCGCCCCGGAAAACGCACGCCCGAGGATCTTCCGGAGCAGATAGAAATTTCCGTAGGCGATCGCGGCGCCGCACGCCGCCCCGGGAAGCATCCCGTAGCGCCCGAAGAGCGTGATCCCGGCAAGGATGACGCCGGCGCACAGCAGGATGGTCCGGTCGAGGGATCGAACCGCTGAGAGGTCCGCCCTTTCGTTCCTCCGCGGGTCGCCTGCGCCGTCCACCGGGATCTCTCCGGTCGCCGCCGTTCCGTCACCGTTCACCGGGCTTCCTCGTCCCCGTTTTTTTTCTCTTCCGGCTCCTGTCCGGCGCGCAGCGCGGCGCGGTACAGGCTGCGGACCCCGGCCGCGAACCCGATCGCGATCCAGGTCACGGTCATCCAGGGCCCGGTTCCGAGCCACCTGTCCAGGTAAAACCCGATGGCCAGGCCGATCACGACCGAAACGGCCATCTCCAGGCCAAGGGCGCTGTACTTGCCCAGTTCCCGGAAGAACGCCTTTCGGTCGCTTCGATCCGTCACGTCGATAAACCTCTGTCACATATCACAGTCGCCGAAGGGCCGTCAACCGGAAAACCCCGCCCGTCGAGCGTTCCGGCGCGCGTCGCTCAAGGGATCATCGCCGCGCTGCGGCCGCCCGAAGGGCCTCCCGCGCCGCGGCGAACGTCCGGTCGAAGTCGCGCCGTGTGTGCGCCAAAGAAACGAATCCCGCCTCGAACTGCGAGGGGGCGAGGTAGACGCCCCGGGAAAGCATCCCGCGGAAATACCGTGCGTACGCGGCCGTGTCGCTCCGCCTCGCCGTCGCGTAGTCGACGACGGGGCCCTCCTGGAAGAAGGTGGTCCACATCGATCCGACGCGGTTGGTCCAGGTCGGGAGGTCGGCCTTCCGGAAGGCGTCCTGCAGCCCCTCACCCAGGTAGTCGGCCCGGTCCGCGAGCTTCCGGTACGTTCCTTTCCGCGACAGCTCGCTTAAGGCCGCGATCCCCGCGGCGACTGCCAGCGGGTTTCCGGACAGGGTTCCCGCCTGGTAGACGGGCCCCTCGGGCGACAGGGCGTCCATCACCTCGCGGCTCCCGCCGAACGCGCCCACGGGAAGTCCTCCGCCGATGACCTTCCCGAGGACGGTCAGGTCCGGCGCGATCCCGTAGAGCTCCTGCGCACCTCCGAACGCGACCCGAAAGCCCGTGATCACCTCGTCGAAGATGAGGAGCGCCCCGTGGGCCCGCGTGATCTTCCGCAAGCTTTCCAGGAAGCCGGGGACCGGGAGAACCACCCCCATGTTGCCGGGGATCGGCTCGACGATGACGGCCGCGATCGTCCCCCGATTGCGGGCGAACAGGTCCCGCACGGACGCCGTGTCGTTGAAGGCCGCG
>CAYWOT010000118.1:0-7497 GCA_964459975.1 uncultured bacterium | reverse complement strand
CCGAGACCGCCGAGTTTTCCGGAGCCCGGGGGAAATTCTGGGAGATGCACGATCTGCTGTTCGAAAACCAGAAACGGCTCGGCACGGAGGACCTCCTCGAACTCGCCGGGGGGCTTGCGCTCCAGCCGGAGGCCCTGCGCAGGGCTCTGGAGGAAGGGGAGTTCAGGGCTCGCGTGCGGGGCGACTTCCGGGGAGGCCTCCGCAGCGGAGTCAACGGAACGCCGACCTTCTTCATCAACGGACATCGCCACGACGGATCCTTCACCTTCGAGAGCCTCGTGGCGGCAATCGGGGACGCGGTTGGAACGGGAAAAGATGCAGCCAGCGGTTAGTACTGGCGGCATGGCCGGCCCGCGCAAGGGAAGGATTGCCCGCCCACAGGGCATAGGACGCCAAGGCAGCGCGTTCCACCGTGATCGGGACCGGCATGCGGCGGAGTCTTAGACAGGAGGTCATCGGCAGATGAACGGTCAAGAAGGTGGCACCGTCTCCGACGATCCACATCGAGACCCGTCCGACTCCGGTTCAACGAGTCGAGCGGCGGGAGAACCACCTTTCTCGGCCGGCGGCAGGGACAGTTCACCACGCCCTCGCAAGGCCCGACGCCGCATCATCGTCGGTGTCGGTTTGTTTCTCATACTCCTGATTGTCTGCACAGCCTATTTCTTTCGCATGGCAGGCACTTACCGAAAAACGGATGATGCCTATGTTCATGGAAATCAAATCCTTTTGATCTCACGTGTCACGGGAACCGTTGTAGCGATCAACGCCGACTCGACCGACCTCGTTCGGACTGGGCAACCTTTGGTTCGCTTGGATGACAGCGATGCGAAAATCCGGTTAGGTCAGGCCGAAGCCACTCTGGGAGAGACGATGCGGAAGGTCTGTCAGTTCTATGTCAACGTCCGCCGGATGAAAGCAAGCATCGCCGCCAGAAAAATCGAAGTAGCCCGGACCGAAGCCGATTACCGCCGTAGAACCTCCGTCGGGCAAGGTTCCGTTCCGGTCGAGGAGATCACGCACGCGCGTGCGACGGCGAATGCCGCCCGGGCCGTGCTTCAGGTCGCCGAACAACAACTGGCCGCCGCGCAGGCTCTGGTCGTCGATACGGACCTGAAACATCATCCGATGGTCCTTCAGGCCGCCGCAAACGTTCTGGACGCGCAGTTGGCCTTGCAGCGCACGATTGTCAAAGCGCCGGCAACAGGATACGTCGCGCGCCGAAATGTCCAGATCGGAGAGCGGGTCACGCCCGGCACGCCGTTGCTCACCATCATTCCCCTGGATCAGATTTGGGTGGATGCGAACTTCAAGGAAGAGCAACTCAAGGATGTGCGAATCGGCCAGCCCGTGAAGCTGCACGCGGACTTTTACGGCAACTCGGTGGAATACCGGGGATACGTCGTCGGATTGAGCCCCGGCACCGGCGCGGCATTTGCCCTGTTGCCGCCACAGGAGGCTTCCGGCAACTGGATCAAGATCGTGCAGCGCGTGCCGGTACGGATCCGTTTGGACGAGAAACAGCTCAAACGATTTCCCCTTCGCCTCGGTCTTTCCATGCAGGCCGCGATCGATACCGCGGATCGCAGCCGTCCGGTTCTGGCCCAGGTTTCTCCCGGGAAGCCGGTTTACCGCACGGACATTTACTCGAACGAATGGGCGAAAGCGACTCGGTTGCTGCAGGGCCTCCTGAAAAGCAACCTGCACGCGTTGTCGAACCTCGCCGGCCGGTGTTCTGCAAAAGAGGTTCAGGAGCATGCCAGGCGTGAGACGACCGAAAGATGATGTCCGCATCGTCCCGGAGGTGAGATCACGGCGAACCTCGGGGGGGTCGCTTTTTTCCGAGTTCACCGGGGCAAAAGTCGGATTCCTTGGCGCCTTGTGTCTGTTGCTTTTGCTCGACGGCGCCAACGGCGCCGGGAGTTCGACGCTGGGTCCATATTGGATGGGGACCTTTGCCGCCACTCGCGATCAGATTGCCTGGACCGCGGTGTTCTACTTCGCAACGAAGCTTTACGCACTGCTGCTCGCGGCCCGCGTGCAGGAGCGATTCGGGCAGCGAAGCTCCTTGCTGGGAGCGTCCGCAGTCCTCGTCTGGGCCACCGCGGGCAATGTTCTTGTAACGGCATATCCCGTCTTGCTTGTGATGCGATTTTTTCAGGGCATTTCGGGCGGGTTGGTGCTGGCCCTCGGACAAGGCGCGTTGCTGGAAGTGTTTCCGCGTCGCGAACAGCCGTTGGTCCAGGGCGCCTTCGCACTGGCCGCAGTCGTGTTTCCGGCAACGATCGTTCCTGCACTTCTGGGCGGTTACGCCTACGGCTCGACTTGGCAATTCGCATACGTATGGATGACGTTCTGTGGGATTGCCGGTTGGTTCTGGCTTTTCCGGAATCGACGGCTGTTGGGGACCGCTACCTCAGCGGGTCCGGTACCGATGGGGAGAATTGCCATGCTCGGCAGCTCCCTTGTCGCGATCGTGTATGTATTGCAGCAAGGCGAACGGTACGCATGGCTCGAGTCTCCCTATATCGTCTGGCCCGCGTTGCTCGTCCTTGCATGTTTACTGGGCCTGGGGTTCACGGAATCAAGCGGAGGACCGACGTATCTGCGATATGCCTGCTTTCGGTTTGCCGACTTCACGTTCGGAATATCCGTAAGTCTGCTGGCGGGGACGGCCCTTTTCGGCAGCGGGTTCGTGATTCCCGGTTTCACGAGTCGCATTCTGCAATATCCCGTCTGGCAAAGCGGCCTCGTCCAACTCCACGCCGCGTTGTATGCGACCGTCTCGCTCCTGGTGGTGGCCGCTGCGTTGCGATTTACGAAGATGTCCCTGTTCTTTTTCGTGTTTATCGGGCTGTTGCTGTTCGGCGCGGCGATGTGGAATCTCGGGAAAATGCCTTCGAACGCCTCCTTCGGCAGTCCGATTCCCTGGTTGATCTTCCGCGCGCTTGCCCTGGGCTGCCTGTTTCTTCCACTCACGTTGCTCACGCTTACCTGCGTGCCTGCCCGCGATAATGTGGCGGCGGCCGGGCTGTTCAATTTCGGCAGACAGCTGGGGGCGCTGGTCGGCGTCGCCTGGATGGAAACTCTTCTGGACCACCTGACGGCCCGGAACCAGACGGTGATGGGCGAAGCGCTGTCGCGGTTGAACCCCCGGGTTTCGGCCTATGGGCAGGCCGCACGGAACGCACTTGCGCTACACGGAGCACCGTCGCCGCGGGCTTCAGGAGCAGCCGTGGCGCACATGCTCCAAGTAGCGCAGCGCCAGATGGCCAGCATCGCGTTCAACGGTTGCTTTCAGACGCTGGCCATGCTTTTCGTCTTCAGTCTCCCATTGGTCGTGCTGGCACGTGTGCTGACGGCACGTTTCCTGAGGGAGACGTCATGAAAGGAACGTGGTTCGGAAAGAAGCAGTCCGCTTTGGGCATCTTCCGAATCGCGACGGCTGCCGTTTTGCTTCTCGGACTGCTATCCGGTTGTGCGGTCGGACCGGATTATCACCGACCGTACGTTTCCTCACCCGCTTCGTGGAGTTCACCCATGGAAGGCGGCGAAACCGATGCTCGGCCCGTCGACGGCAATTGGTGGAAAACCTTCCACGACCCGATCCTGAATTCTCTGATTTTCCGCGCTGTCCGATCGAACCGGCTTCTGCGCGTAGCCGAGGCGCGAATCCGGGAAGCCCGTGCGGAACGAGATGTGGTCGCGGGGGGTGAAGGGCCTGCCGTTGACGTCCGCGGTTCGTATTCGAGAAATCGCCACAGCAAAAACGGATTTCCGCCGCTGCCGCCGACCGTGCCTCTGGATTACGATCAATACGCCGCGGGCTTTGATGCGTCGTGGGAAATCGACCTGTTCGGAGGCACACGCCGGGCCGTTGAGAGTGCCAACGCGGGAATCGCGGCGGCGGAGTTCGGACGCGACGACGTGTTACGTTCGTTGTTGGGCGAGGTGGCTCGGAATTATATCGAGGCAAGGGCGTTTCAACGAAGGCGGGCGATCGCGCGCGAAACCATTCAGGCTCAGCAGCGAATCGTCAAGCTGACTAGCGACCGGTATCGCGTCGGGCTGACCTCCGACCTGGACGTGCAGCAGGCCGAGGCATTGCTGGCGACGACGAAATCGCAAGTCCCGATTTTCGAAACTGGTTTCCGGAACGCCACATACCGCCTCGATGTCTTATTGGGTCAGCCCACAGGGAAGGCGTTGAAGGACCTTTCGAAAGTGGCCCCCATTCCGGCCACGCCGCCGCGGGTCCCGGTCGGATTGCCTTCCGACTTGTTGCTTCGCAGGCCGGACGTGCGACGCGCCGAGAGAGAGTTGGCCTCCGCAACCGCTCGGATCGGTGTAGCGAAAGCCGACCTGTTTCCCCGATTCTCGCTGACCGGGGACATCGGGCTGCTGAGCCTGAACTCCGGCGATTGGTGGAGCGCGGGGAGCCGGTTCTGGTCGGCGGGGCCGATCGTGGCCTGGCCGGTTTTCGCGTCCGGCCGTATACGGGCGAATGTGCACGTGCAAGAGGCGCGGGAAGAGCAGGCGCTCGCTCAATACGAGCAAACGGTCCTGGTCGCCTTTGAGGATGTCGATTCCGCCCTGACCGCGTACGCCAAGGAACAAATCCGCCGCCAATCGCTTGTGCAATCGGTCCAAGCCAACAACAGGGCGCTGAAACTGGCTGACAATTTATATCGTCATGGGCTCACCGATTTCATTCGCGTGTTGGATTCTCAACGCGGACTCTACCGGGCCCAGGATTCCTTGGTCCAGAGCGATGAATTCGTGGCCTTGAATCTGGTGGCGCTCTATAAAGCCCTTGGAGGCGGATGGAGAGCCGGTGATGTGGGCAAATCGGCTCGATAGCCGTTGCCGGACTTTCCCTGGTTGTTAGACTTCCGTTCAGGAAAAGGGTCCGAACGCTCCGCCATGACAAGGATCGGGAGAGATGCGCGTGTTTCGCCCAGCACGTGGAGTGCGCCGGTCCTATCGCCGCCGGTTTCCCGACGCGCGCACCTCCGCGACGTCCGCAGCGGTCACCTGCGGGGCGTTATTCCCCCAGGCGGTCCGTTCATGGTTGATCACTGCGGCGGCCTCTTCGTCGGAGAACTGGTCGGCCCATGCCGGCATCTGCGCCGAGTAGGTCACCCCTTGGATTGTTCCCCCTTTCTTCCCGAACAGGACGACGCGGATGTGTTCCGTGGGGTCCGGGGCAGTCACGACCGGGCTGCCCGCAAGCGGCGGGAAGACGCCCGGAAGGCCCTGTCCGTTCGTTTGATGGCAGCTGGCGCAGCTGGTTCGGAACAGATCCGCTCCGTGCGGCGCCGCGGGCCGGACCTGCGCCGCGGGCGCCTTGCGTTGCGCGTAGGTGGGCGTGCTCGCGAACTGCGGCGGCGGGTGCCACAGGGCGATGCCGTAATAGACCGCCCAGGCGACGATCACGATGAAGACGACCCGGGCCCAGGTGGGGACCGGAGAGGGGGTCTCGGCCCGGGCCGGCTCCCATTGCTCCTCGTAGGCCCCGCCATAGGCGTTGACCAGCACCTTGATTTTTCCTTCGACGACTTCGTGATCGCGCAGACCGTCGACGGCGATTCCCGGTCCGTTCCTGACCTCGAAGGGGACGATGCGAAGCCCCCGGCGCCCGGTGCTGTCGATCGCGACGATCCGAAGCCGGTGCTGCCCGTCTTCCAGCTGCGTAGCGTCCAGCTCGAACCGCTCCGGGGGAACGACGGTCGCGTACGGTTCCGGATTGTCGTCGAGGTAGACTTCGATCCGATTCTCGTGTCCGCTCATGCCCTATTCCCTGGGGCGCCGCAGGTGATCCTCGAGCACCTTTCGCTTGATGTGATCGGGCTCCTCCTCGCCGGGGCGCAGAAAACTCCGGAGAAAAAGCCAGAGCGCGACGAGGAGCACGACGATCGAAATCGCGACGATGACGTAGTCCCAAAACCCCGGCGGGGCGATCGGCATCCCGTCGCGGTGCACGTTACGGCCCCCCCTTTTTCCGGATCTTCGCCACGTTGTCCGTCGTCACGGTCGGAGCGCTGTTGCCCCAACTGGTCCGCTCGTGGTTGACGACCGCCGCGACCTCTTCGTCGGACAACTGGTCGGCCCAAGCCGGCATTTGCGCCGAGTAGGTCGCCCCCTTGATCGTCCCCCCTTTCTTGCCGAACAGGACGACGTGGATGTGTTCCGCGGGGTCCGTGGCGGTCACCACCGGGTTGCCCTTCAGCGGCGGAAACACACCGGGCACCCCTTCGCCGTTGGCGCCGTGACAACTGGCGCAGTGTCCCGCGAAGACGGCAGCCCCCCTCTTTCCGCTTTCCGGGGCCGCGGCCGCTTCTCCGGGAGCCGCGCTCCCGGCGATGGGGGTCTGTTTCCTCGACAGGAGGTACACCACCAGGTCCTGCGCCGCCGCCGTTGCCACCACCTTGCCGCCTTTCGGAGCGGCCGCGGGAGGCACCGGATGTAACCCCTCACCGCCGGGACGAGCTCGTACCGGCCCCGCTCGGGCTTGGGGATCACGCCTTCGCGGGTCAGCTGCTGGACGCGGCGCTCGGAAAGGTCGAGAAGCCTCGCGATCACCGAGATTGGGTGGGTCGGCGTAGCCATCTACAATCGGCGCCGAAGGATAAGCGATACCCACCCGCCCAGGCAGGGCCCGGGGCCTACCACCTTCCATCCTTCGGAAACGTACCGGGCAACGTCGGAGAGCAGGACGTACTTAAACAGCCATGCAGTCGCCACGGCCGCTTCTCTCCGCTTTCTTGCCCGTGAAGTTCTCCCACCGCTGGACGATCACGTCGCAGTAGAGAGGATCGAGCTCCATGAGGTAGCTCTTGCGGCCCGTCTGCTCCGCGGCGATCATCGTCGACCCGCTGCCCCCGAAGAGATCCAAGACGTTCTCGCCGGGCCGGGAGGAGAACGGCATCGCCCGGACAGCGAGCTCCACGGGCTTTTCCGTGAGGTGGATCATGCTCTGCGGGTTGACCTTCTTGACCGACCAGACGTCGACGGCATTGGTGGGGCCTAAGAACACGTGTGCCGCGCCTTCTTTCCATCCGTAGAAGCACCACTCGTGGTTCCCCATGAAGTCCTTCCGGCTTAGGACCGGATGCTCCTTGACCCAGATGATCGCCTGGGAGAAGTAGAGCTTGTTCTCCTTGAGCACAGGCGGGTAGTTCCCGCAGTTGGCGTACCCGCCCCAGATATAAAAGGCTCTCCCGGCCTCGAGAACCCTCGCGATGTTGCTGAACCAAGCGGCCAGCAGCCTTTCAAACTCTTCGTCGGTGACGAAGTCGTTGGTGAGCGGTCGATCCTTGGGACGCAGCTTCTCATGGGTCGCTTTCGTCTTGGTCTTATGCCGCGCGAGGTCGAATCCTTGATGGTGCATACCCTGAGAGTCGGACGCTTCTATTGCGTTGACGCCGGCGCCAAAAGAGGACTGGACTTCCCCTGGTTTTGTAGACACCTGATCGGGTAATAATGAGGGTCCCAGGA
>CAYWOT010000117.1:0-7548 GCA_964459975.1 uncultured bacterium | reverse complement strand
CGCGCCCGCGCCCGTGATCTCGATCGCGATCGAGCCGAAGACGAAAGCCGACCAGGAAAAGCTGGGGCTGTCGCTGCAGAAGCTGTCCCTGGAGGATCCCTCGTTCCGGGTCAAGGTGGACGACGACACCGGGCAGACCGTGATCTCGGGCATGGGGGAGCTGCACCTCGAGATCATCGTGGACCGGTTGATGCGCGAGTTCAAGGTCGAGGCGTCCGTCGGCCGGCCGCAGGTTTCGTACCGGGAGACGGTGACGCGCGCGGCGAAGCACGAGGGCCGGTATGTCCGGCAGACGGGAGGCCGGGGCCAATACGGGCACGTGTGGATCTCCGTGGAGCCCAACGAAGCGGGAAAGGGATTTGAGTTCGTCAGCAAGATCGTGGGGGGCGTCGTCCCGAAAGAGTACATTCCCGCCGTGGAACGAGGCGTGCGGGAGGCGTCGGAGGCGGGGGTCGTGGCCGGCTATCCGGTGGTCGACACGATCGTGACGCTTCTCGACGGGTCCTACCACGAGGTGGACTCGTCGGAGATGGCGTTCAAGATCGCCGCGTCGATGGGCTTCAAGGCCGCCTGCCAGGTCGCGTCGCCGGTCCTGCTGGAGCCGGTCATGGCCGTGGAAGTCGTGACGCCGGAGGAGTTCATGGGCGACGTCATCGGGGACTTGAGCTCGCGCCGCGGGAAGATCCAGAAGATCGACGTCCGCGGCAACACCCAGGTGATCAGCGCCCACGTCCCGCTCGCCCAGATGTTCGGATACGCGACCGATCTCCGGTCGAAGACGCAGGGAAGGGCGACGTATACCATGCAGTTCGATCATTACGAGCCCGCCCCGCTTTCGGTGAGCGAGGAAGTGGTCGCGAAGGTGAAGGGCGCCTGACGAAAACCCGCGAAAGGGAGGAACCTGCACATGGCCAAGCAGAAATTCGAGCGTACGAAGCCTCACGTCAACGTCGGGACGATCGGTCACGTGGATCACGGCAAGACGACGCTTACGGCGGCGATGACGAAGGTATTGGCGACTCGCGGGATGGCGCAGTTTGTTGCGTTCGATCAGATTGACAAGGCGCCGGAGGAGCGGGAGCGGGGGATCACGATTGCGACGGCGCACGTGGAATACGAGACGGCGAACCGTCATTATGCGCACGTGGACTGTCCGGGTCATGCGGATTACATCAAGAACATGATCACGGGCGCGGCGCAGATGGACGGTGCGATTCTGGTGGTCTCGGCGGCGGACGGTCCGATGCCGCAGACTCGGGAGCACATTTTGCTGGCTCGTCAGGTGGGGGTTCCGTCGATCGTGGTGTATTTGAACAAGGTGGACATGGTGGACGATCCGGAGTTGTTGGAGCTGGTGGAGCTGGAGATCCGGGAGTTGTTGAACAAGTACAGTTTTCCGGGCGACGAGACTCCGATCATTCGGGGGAGTGCGCTGAAGGCTCTGGAGGGGGACAAGGGCGAGATCGGGGAGGGGTCGATCGACAAATTGATGGAAGCGGTGGATTCGTTCGTTCCGACTCCGGTTCGGGACGTGGACAAGCCGTTTTTGATGGCGGTGGAGGACGTGTTTTCGATATCGGGTCGCGGGACGGTGGTGACGGGTCGTGTGGAGCGCGGGGTGATCAAGGTGGGGGACGAGGTCGAGATTTTGGGGATTCGTCCGACGCAGAAGACGGTGGCGACCGGCGTGGAGATGTTCCGGAAGCTGTTGGACCAGGGTCAGGCGGGGGACAACATCGGGGTATTGCTTCGCGGGACGAAGAAGGACGAGGTCGAGCGGGGTCAGGTGTTGGCGAAGCCGGGCTCGATCACTCCGCACCGGAAGTTCAAGGCGTCGGTGTACATATTGACGAAGGAGGAGGGGGGTCGTCACACTCCGTTTTTCAACGGGTACCGTCCGCAGTTTTATTTTCGGACGACGGACGTGACGGGTGTGGCGTCTCTCCCGGAAGGTGTGGAGATGGTGATGCCGGGGGACAACGTGGGGTTGTCGGTGGAGCTGATCACCCCGGTGGCGATGGAGAAGGAGCTTCGGTTCGCGATCCGGGAAGGCGGGCGCACCGTGGGCGCCGGCGTCGTGTCGGAAATCGTGGAATAACGGGAAGGGACGGAACGCGGCGATGCGCGACATCATCACCCTGGCATGCTCCGAGTGCAAGGAGCGGAACTACAGCACCACCCGGAACAAGAAGACGATGACCGAGAAGCTCGAGCTGAAAAAATATTGTCCCTCGTGCCGGAAGCACACGCCGCACAAGGAGACCAAGTAGCCGGCGTTTAGGGAAGGCCAGTAGCTCGAACGGTTAGAGCACCGGACTCCAAATCCGGGTGATGGGGGTTCGAATCCCTCCTGGCCTGCCATTCTTTGCGATCGGCGGGAGACGGGCATTCCATGGCGAGGTCGTTCAAGGATCGGCTGTTCGACCGCCTTCCGGGGACCCGGACGGCTGTGGAAGAGGGCAGGCCGCGGCAACAGGACGGGGAAGGGCTCCTCCGGAAGATCTCGTCGTTCTGGGGGGAGTTCAAGACGGAAATGAAGAAGGTGACGTGGCCGACGCGAAAGGAAACGACATCGTCGACCGTCGTGGTGATTGTCACCGTCCTCGTAATCGTGGTCTTTCTCGGGCTGGTCGACTATGCGCTCGGCAGGCTCGTGTACGCCGTCCTGAACTTCTGATCCCCACGAGGATTCGATGACCCGACAGTGGTACGTGGTCCATACCTATTCGGGGTATGAGAGAAAAGTGAAGGAGTCGCTGCAGAACCGGATCGACGCGGAAGGCGTCCAGGACCGGTTCGGCGATGTCCTCATCCCGTCCGAAACCGTCGTGGAGATGAAGAAGGGGAAGAAGCGGACGGGGACGCGAAGCTTCTTCCCGGGGTATCTCCTGGTGCAGATGGAGATGGACGAGAAGACCTGGCACCTGGTGCGGCACACGCCGAAGGTCACGGGCTTCGTGGGCGGGAAGAGCCCGGCGCCGATCCCCGAATCCGAGGTCGAGGAGATCAAATCCCAGATGGCGGAAGGGCGCCTCAAGCCCAAACCGAAGGTAACCTTCGCCGAGGGCGAGAACGTGCGCGTCACGGACGGTCCGTTCTCGAACTTCAACGGGATCGTGGAAAGCATCAAACCGGACAAGGGCAAGGTCGTGGTGCTCGTCTCGATCTTCGGGCGGGCGACGCCTGTGGAGCTCGATTTCACGCAGGTCGAGAAAACGTAGCGGGACGCGGGAGGAAAGGCATGGCGAAGAAGGTCATCACCCAGATCAAGCTGCAGATCCCGGCGGGCAAGGCGAACCCTTCCCCTCCCGTGGGTCCCGCCCTCGGGCAGCACGGCGTGAACATCATGGAGTTCTGCAAGAGCTTCAACGCGAAGACGGCGTCCGAGGAAGGGATGATCATTCCGGTCGTCATCACCGTGTACGCGGACCGGTCGTTCACCTTCATCACGAAGACGCCCCCGGCGTCGGTGCTTCTTTTGAAGGCGGCCGGCCTGGAGAAGGGGAGCAAGACGCCGAAGAGGGAGAAGGCGGGAACGATTCCCCGGACCAAGGTCGAAGAGATCGCGAAGCTCAAGATGGTGGACCTCGACGTCAAGGACCTGGGGGCGGCGATCAAGACGATTGAAGGGACCGCCCGCAGCATGGGGCTCGACGTAGTCTGATCCGGAACGGAACGGAGAAAAGCGATGCCGAAGCACGGAAAGAAGTATCTGGAGGCACGGAAGCGGGTCAACCGAGAGACGAAATACTCTCTCGACGAGGCTCTCGAACTGCTGGGCGGCACGGCGACCGCCAAGTTCGACGAGACGGTGGAAGTCGCGATGCGCCTGGGCGTGGACCCCAAGTATCCGGACCAGCAGGTCCGGGGCTCGGTCGTGCTTCCCAACGGAACGGGAAAGAACGTCCGGGTCGTGGTCTTCGCGAAGGGAGAGAAGGAGAAGGAAGCGCAGGAGGCCGGCGCGGACGTGACCGGGGCCGACGAGCTCGTCGCCAGGATCCAGGGAGGGTGGCTGGAGTTCGACAAGGCCGTCGCGACTCCCGACATGATGGGCGCCGTCGGGAAGATCGGGAAGGTCCTGGGGCCCAGAGGCCTGATGCCCAACCCCAAGGTGGGGACGGTCACCTTCGACGTTGCCAAGGCCGTGCGGGAGCTCAAGGGCGGCAAGGTCGAGTTCAAGGTGGACAAGACCGGGACCCTTCATTCCGGAATCGGGCGTGTCAGTTTCGGAAAAGAGAAGATCAAGGAGAATTTTCTCGCGTTCTACGACGCGATCCTGAGGGCGAAGCCGTCCGCCGCGAAGGGGACGTACGTTCGCTCCATCGCGCTGTCGTCGACGATGGGGGTGGGAATCCGCCTCAACGCGAGCGCGCTGCAGTTGGAATAGCGCGGGACCGTTCTTTGGAAACGGGGAACTTCTTTTGTCAAAGACCGCGGGTGCGCCGCAAGGCGACCTAAGAGGGCGGATTCAAGAGCCCGGCCCGCGCAGACAAGAGGGACGAATCGATGATGGTGAGGACGCCTTCACCTTCCGCAACGCCCTCGGACTTTGACAGGGGTTCGTCGGGCACGTGACTCCACAAACGAAAGGGGGCGTGAGCTGAGGTGAAAGAGATGAGCAAGGCGGACACCGTCGAGAGAATTCGCGGAATCATCGCGGGACAGCAGGGAGCCGTGCTCGCGGAGTACCGGGGCCTTACGGTGGCCGAGATCACCGGCCTCCGGCGGAAACTCCGGGAGATCGACGCGGAATTCCGGGTGGTCAAGAACACGCTGCTCCGGAGGGCCGCGCAGGATTCGGAGTTTTCCCGGCTCGAGGAGTTCTTCTCGGGGCCGACGGCGATCGGCTTCACGTTCGGCGACGCGGTGGCGCTCGCGAAGACGATGCGCGAGTTCGCGGCGGGAAATCCGAAGATCCGGGTGAAGGCGGGGTACCTCGACGGCAAGGTGCTGTCGACGCGGGAGGTGGAGGCGCTGGCGGACGTTCCGCCGCGACCGGTTCTGCTGTCCCGGCTTGTCGGAGGGATGGCGGCACCGCTTACGCGGCTGGCCCAGGCGCTGTCCGGACCGCAGAGAAAACTGGCGTATGCGCTTCAAGCCGTCCATGACCAGAAATCCAAACAGGGTGGGGCCTGATACAGGGAGGAAACGAGATGCCCGCAATGACGAAGGAAGAGTTTCTAACGATGGTAGAGGGGCTTACAGTGCTTGAGCTCAACGAGTACGTGAAGGCGCTCGAAGAGCGGTTCGGCGTCACCGCGGTGGCGCCCGCGATGGCGATGGCGGTCGCCCAGCCCGGTGCGGCGGCGCCCGCGGCCGAGGAAAAGACGGAGTTCGACGTCGTCCTGACGGATTTCGCAGACAAGAAGATCCAGGTGATCAAGGTGGTCCGCGAGCTCACCGGACTGGGCCTGAAGGAAGCGAAGGATCTCGTCGAGGGCGTTCCGAAGCCGGTCAAGGAAGGAATCGAGAAGAAGGAAGCCGAGGAAGTGAAGAAGAAGATCGAAGACGCGGGGGGAAAGGCGGAGATCAAGTAAGGGCGGATCGTCTTTCGGCGACGGCAGATGGGGGGGAGCGATCGCCCCCCCGAACTTTCAACCTTTGCGTTACCCCCGGGGTGAGAACATGGCGTACCTGGAATTCCGGAATTTGATCAAAAGGGTCGACTTTTCCAAGATCGGGAAGGTCATCGAGATCCCGAATCTCATCAGCGCGCAGAAGGAGTCGTACGACGACTTTCTTCAGACGGAGGTACCTCACGAGAAACGGCAGGATGTCGGTCTTCAGGCCGTCTTCAAGAGCATCTTCCCGATTACGGACTACAACGGCCGCGCCACGCTGGAATTCGTTTCCTATGTGATCGGTCAGCCGAAGTGGAGCGAGGAGGAATGCCGCGAGCGGGGCATGAATTTCGCGGCGCCGATCAAGGTGACGGTCCAGCTCGTGATCTTCGACGTGGACGAGCGCACCGGCGCCCGCACCATCCGGGACGTCAAGGAGCAGGAGGTCTTCTTCGGAGAGATTCCGCTCATGACGGCCCGCGCGACCTTCATCATCAACGGGACGGAGCGGGTCATCGTGAGCCAGCTGCACCGCTCGCCCGGCGTATTTTTCGAGCACGACAAGGGCAAGTCCCACGCCTCGGGTAAGGTCCTGTTTTCGGCGCGGATCATCCCGTACCGGGGGTCGTGGCTCGATTTCGAGTTCGACCACAAGGACATGCTCTACGTGAAGATCGACCGGAAGCGCAAGTTCCCCATCGCCGTCCTGCTTCGCGCGATCGGGCTGTCTACCGAAGAGCTCTTCGGGCGGTTCTACGACGTCGAGGCGGTGACGGTCGAAGGCGCGAAATATTCCAAGGAGTTCCGGCCCGACCTCATGGTCGGTCTCAAGATGCCCGTGGAGATCCGGCACCCCAAGACCAACGAGGTCGCCTTCAAAAAGGGCATCAAGGTGTCCAAGAAGCGCGCGGAGCGGTTCGCCGACGTGACGTTTGGGACGATTTCGCTTCCGCTCGAGGACCTTCTCGAGAAGGTGTGCGCCACCGACATCGCGGATCCGGAGACGGGGGAGCTGCTCGTCGAGTGCGGCCAGAGGATCACGGAAGAAGTGCTGGAGAGCATCCGGGAGAAGGGGATCGCGGCGCTTTCGGTCTTCTCGCTGGAGAACGCGGACCGTGCGATCTGGGAAGGGCTGACGACCGACAAGATCAAGGACCGCGACGAGGCGCTGAAGGAGATCTACAAGAAGATGCGGCCGGGCGACCCTCCGACCAAGGAGGCGGCGGTCGCGCTGTTCGAAAACATGTTCTTCAACCCGGAGCGCTACAGCCTGTCGAAGGTCGGGCGGCTCAAACTGAACCACAAGCTCGGCGTTACCGACGGGGATCTGGACGCGACGGTGCTGGGATACGAGGACATTCTCCGGGTGATCCGGTACCTCATCAACCTGAAGAACGGGATCGGGGAAGCCGACGACATTGACAACCTCGGAAACCGGCGCGTCCGGACGGTCGGCGAGCTGATCGAGAACCAGTTTCGGATGGGCCTCATCCGGGTGGAACGGGCCATCCGGGAAAAGATGAGCCTCCAGGACATCGAGACGCTGATGCCCCACGACCTGATCAACGCCAAGCCCGTGTCGGCGGTGATCAAGGAGTTCTTCGGGTCGTCGCAGTTGTCCCAGTTCATGGACCAGACCAACCCCCTCTCCGAGGTGACGCACAAACGCCGCGTCTCGGCCCTCGGACCGGGGGGGCTGACCCGCGAGCGGGCGGGGTTCGAGGTCCGCGACGTCCATCCGACGCACTACGGGCGCATCTGCCCGATCGAGACGCCCGAGGGCCCCAACATCGGGCTGATCGCCTCACTGTCGACGTTCGCCCGGATCAACGAATTCGGCTTCATCGAGACTCCCTACCGGGTGGTCCGGGACGCTACCGTCACGAACGAGATCGTGTCCCTTTCGGCCATGGACGAGGAGCGGCACGTCATCGCGCAGGCGAATGCGCCGCTCGACGACACGGGGCGGTTCGACCGGGACGTCGTG
>CAYWOT010000116.1:0-7628 GCA_964459975.1 uncultured bacterium | reverse complement strand
AAGACCGTGTCCACGATGACCTCGCACTCCTTCTTGGTCAGCGTGGAAATCTTCTCCGACAGCGTCTGCACAAGGTCGCTTTTCGTCATGCTTAGGTCCCCTTCCCCTCCGATGAATTATCGCGGCAAATAATCGAGTCGAAACGGCATCCGGGCAAGACTTTCGTCGATTATACGTTCCCCCTCAAGTCTTAGCAAATCGAGAATGGAAAATCCCTTCTTGGGCGGGGTGACGACGCGGGGCTTCCCCTGGATCTTCGCCATCTTTCCCGCTGCCGCGATCGCGTCCTCCTTGTCGCCGAGCTTGTCCACGAGTCCCAGGGCCTGCGCCTGCTCTCCGGAAAAGACACGGCCGTCGGCGATCGCCAGGACGTCGTCGCGCTTCATCTTCCGGCCCGCCGCTACCGCATTCACGAACTGCGCAAAGACGTTGTCGATGACGCCCTGGAGCAGGGCCTTCTCCTTCGGGCTCATCGGCCGGACCGGCGATCCGATGTCCTTGAACTGCCCGCTCTTGATCGCGTACCCCTTCACGCCGATCTTCTGGATCAGGTCCTGCACGTTTACGAAGTTCATGATGACCCCGATCGATCCGGTGATCGTCCCGGGGTTCGCGTAGATCCGGTCCGCCGCGCAGGCGATGTAATAGCCGCCCGAGGCCGCCAGCGCCCCCATGGACGCCACGACCACCTTCTTTCCGTGGAGTTTCCGGACCTCCTCGTAGATCTCCTGGGACGGCCCCACCCCGCCTCCCGGCGTGTTGAGCCGCAGGACGATCGCCTTGACCGAGTTGTCCTCGACGAACTTCTGGAGCTGCTTGATGGTCTCCTCGGAATCGACGATGATCCCGTTGATCGGAAGGACGGCCACCGCGTCCCCGCGCGCGAAGGAAAAGCCGTCCAGCCGGGAAGCGACGGCAAGGAGGACGAAAAAGCCCGCGACGACCAGAACGACGATCAGGCACCCGCGCAGAAAGGGGCGGCGGGGCCGCCGCGTCTGGGGAAACCGTTCGCCGTTCATGGAAACCCCGGAATCAGTCGCCGTTCATTTTCAGCTTTGCCCGGAGCGCTTCCCCGAAGGCCGTGGACGTCTCCTGCCGGTCGTTGCCCGGGGAGAGGTACGATTCCAGGTCCTTGCGCTCCACACCGTCCTGGTAGGAACGAATACTGAGCGAGACTTTCTTGTTCGCGCGGTCCACCGAGAGCACCACAACCCCTGCTTCGTCCCCTTCCTTAAAAAGGGAGGACGGCGAGTCGACCTTTTCCCGCGACAGCTCGGAGATGTGGACCAGCCCCTCCACGCCGTCGGCGACTTCGACGAAGACCCCGAAATCGGTGACCCGGGTGATCCGCCCGGTGAGCAGGTCGCCTTTCTTGAACCGCCGGTCGACGCCGTCCCACGGGTCCGGAGACAGCTGTTTGATTCCAAGGGAAAATTTGTGCGCGTCCGGATCGATCTTGAGCACCTTCGCCTGGATCCGGTCCCCTTTCTTGACCACCTCGCCGGGATGTTTCACCCGCTGATTCCAGGTCAGATCGGACACGTGGATCAACCCGTCGATTTCCTCGCCGATGTCGACGAACGCCCCGAAGTCGGTGATGTTCTTGACCACGCCCTCGACCACCGCCCCTTCCGGATGCCCGGCGACGAGCTTGTCCCACGGATTGGCGAGCAGCTGCTTGTATCCGAGCGAAATCTTCTTGTTTTCCTTCTCGATGCGGAGGATTACGACGTCGACCATGTCTCCCGGCTTCATGATCTCGGACGGATCCTTCAGCCGCTTGCTCCACGACATCTCGGAAACGTGGAGGAGCCCCTCGACCCCTTCCTCCAGCTCGATAAACGCTCCGTACCGCGTGACGTTCGTGACGCGGCCCGAAAGGGCCGTTCCGACCCGGTACCGCTTCTCGATGTCCAGCCACGGGTCCGTCCGCATCTGCTTCAAACCCAGCGAGATGCGCCCGCGCTCGCGGTCGAACCGAATGACCTTCACCCGCATCGTCTCGCCCACCTTGCACAGGTGGGACGGATGGGCGACCTTGCCGTAGCTCATGTCGGTGATGTGCATCAGCCCGTCCAGGCCCCCCAGGTCCATGAACACCCCGTAGTCCGTGATGTTCTTCGCCTTCGCCTCGACCTCGTCGCCTTCCCGGATCGTGTCCAGGAGCTCTTTCCTGCGCCGGTCCCGCTCCTCCTCGAGGTACGCCCTTCGCGACACGACGACATTGGCTTTCTTGCGGGACAGCTTGAGCACCTTGAACTTGCCCTGGAGGCCGATGACGCTCTCGTTGTCCCGGACCGGGCGGATGTCCACTTGGCTGCCGGGCAAAAAGGCCTTCACTCCGCCGATATCCACCGTGTAGCCGCCCTTGACCTTCGCGACGATCGTCCCTTGGGCCGCCCCTTCCTCGTCGTGGACCTTCTGCAGATCGTCCCAGATCCGCGCCCGCAAGACCTTTTCCCGCGAAAGCAGAACGAACCCCTGGCTCGAGTCGTAGCGCTCGACCATCACGTCGATCGCGTCGCCGGTGGACAGGGCCTCCCGCTCCTCCTCGGTCAGGTCGGTGAGCGGAAGCATGCCCTCGGATTTTCGGTTGATATTGACCGCGACGTATTCCTTGAGGATCTTGATCACCACCCCGTGGATGATCTCCCCTTCCTCGGGGTTCTCGATGCTCTCTTCGAACATCTTTCCGAAATCGTCGTCGGCCTTTGCCGGTTCCGCCGTTTCCGCGGCCCCTCTCTCGATTTCCTCTTCCCGCAGGTCGTGTTCGGGCGGTTTGTCATTCATTGCGCGTACTCCTCATGGAATGGTCTCCTGTATATCATAACCTGCGACTAATGCAAGCCTTTAGCCTAAAATCACCGGCCCGTTCCCGGACCGCGTTCCACCTCGACCTCCTCGCCCGACCACATCTCCCGGATCTTCGCCACCAGCTCGTCGATGATCCAGGGCGGCGTAGAGGCCCCCGCCGTCACGCCGACGCAGCGGGTCCCGGCCAGCATCTCCTCGGTGAACTCGGCAGCGGTCTCGATATGATGCGTCCTTGCGTTGATCCGCCGGCAGATTTCCGCAAGACGCCTCGTGTTCGCACTATTGTACCCCCCGAGCACGATCATGACGTCCGTTTTCCGCGCCACCGCGGAGGACTCCCGCTGCCGGAGAACGGTGGCGTGACAGATCGTATTGAATACGCGAACTTCCGAAAACTTCCGGATCGCGGCCGCAACATACTGCATCAGCGTTTCGAACGACTGGGTCGTCTGGGCGACGACGCACGCCTTGCGCACCCCGCTTGTAGCCTCGATCTCCTCCAAGGAGGTCAGGATCAGCGCCCCAGGCGCCACGTGGCTCACAATTCCCTTCACTTCCGGGTGATTCGGCTCTCCCACCAGGATCACCGCGTATCCTTCCAGGCTTGACGACCTCACATGCTCCTGCGCCTTGGTCACGAAGGGACAGGTCGCGTCGACGATCCGGACCCCCTTGGCGACGAGCGCATCGCGATCCGGCCGAGGAATCCCGTGGGAGCGGACGATGACCTTGCCGCACGAGACCTGGTCGATCGACTCGACGACGTGCACGCCCTGCTCCGCAAGCTCCGCAACGGCCTGGGGGTTGTGGATCAGGGGCCCCAGGGAGTAGAAGGGCACCTCGCCCGCCGCGGGGACCATCTGCCCCGCAGCGGCCTCGCGCGCAATGGAGATCGCCCTCTTGACCCCGAAACAGTAGCCCGCGCTGCGGGCGATCAGAATGCGCTTCACGTCGTTTCCCCCTGGCCGGATCTTCCCGCGGGCGAAGGAATGCGGCGCATCATGACCTCGACCACCTCGTCCACGGAAAGGACCGTCGAGTCGATGTAGACCGCATCTTCGGCGATCCGGAGCGGCGAATGTTCCCGCGTGCTGTCCCGGACGTCCCGCCGTAAGACCTCCCGCAGGATGTCCTCGAACGTGGTCCCTTCCGGCCCCGGCCGCTCCTGCCAACGCCTTTGCGCCCGGACCGCGACGCAGCCGTCGAGGAAGAACTTCACCTCGGCGTCCGGGAACACGACGGTCCCGGTGTCGCGCCCTTCCAGCACGACGCCGCCTTCCTCCCCCATCTTCCTCTGGAGTGCGACCATGGCCTCCCTCACGGCGGGGTGGACCGACACCTCCGACGAGCCGGCGTCCATCTCGGGGCACCGGATCAGGTCGCTTACATCCTCGCCCGACAGCGTGATCCGCATTGCGTCTCCCGCCCCCCGAAACGCGATCGCCAGGGACGCGCACAGCCGGCCGAGCCCCGGTCCGTCGGACCAGGAAACCCCGGCCCTCCGCGCGGCAAGGGCGCACGCGCGGTACATCGCTCCCGTGTCGAGCCTGGTCAGCGACGCCCGCTGCGCCAGCCGCCGCGCGGCCGTCGTCTTTCCCGCTCCCGACGGGCCGTCGATCGCCACGATCGGCCGGCACCTCATCCGGCAACCTCCGCCAGCGTTCCGGCGAACCCGGGGAAGGAGGTTGCGACGCACGCCGCGTCTACGACCTCGACCGGGACCCCCGCGGCCGCCGCCAGCACCATGAGCGCCATGGCGATCCGGTGGTCTCCGTGGCTGTCGACCCGCCTCCCGCCTTCGAGGCGGGCCGGGCCCGCCACCCACAGCCCGTCGGGATATTCGCCGCAGGAGACCCCGAGGGCGAAGAGCTCCCGGGCCATCGCACCGATCCGGTCGGACTCCTTGACGCGCAACTCGGCCGCTCCCCGGATCTCGGTGCGCCCCTCGGCCAACGCCGCGGCCGCGCAGAGCGCCGGGATCTCGTCGATCATCGAGGGGACCTCGCCGGGCAAGACGTCGGCCGCGCGCAACCCCTGCCCGCGCACCTCGAGATCGGCCACCGGCTCGCCCCCTTCCTCCCGCGGGGACGAAAGCCGCACGTCGGCGCCCATCCGCCGCAGCACGGCGATCGCGCCGGTGCGCCCCGGGTTGACCCCGACGCCGGGGATCGCGAGGCGGGCGCCGGGGACGGCGGCGGCCAGGACCGCGAAGAACGACGCCGACGACAGGTCTCCGGGAACGTCCATCACCAGGGGCTTTAGCCGCGGCGCCGGCCGGACGGTCACCTCCTTGCCGCGCTGCACGACCTGCGCACCCATCGCCCGGAGCATGCGCTCGGTGTGATCGCGCGACGGAAGCGGCTCGACCACGGTGACGGGAGAGTCGGCGAACAGCCCGGCGAGCAGGATCGACGACTTCACCTGGGCGGACGCCACGGGCATCTCGTGCCGGATCCCGCGCAGCGCCGCCCCCCGGATACACAGCGGCGGAAGGGTGTTCCCCGCCCGGCCGGTGATCTGCGCGCCCATGCGGCTGAGCGGCTCCACGACCCGCCCCATCGGCCGGCGGCGCAGGTAGCGGTCGCCCGTGACGATCGACGCAAACGGCTGCCCGGCCAGGATTCCGCTGCCGATCCGGATCGTCGTGCCGGAGTTGCCCGCGTCGATGACGTCCTGCGGCTCGACAAGGCCGCGCATTCCCCGCCCTTCGATCCGGATCTCGGTGCCGGGCCCGTCGCCGATCTCGACGCCCAGCGCCCTCATCATCTCCACCGTCCGCGAGGTGTCCTCGGAACGGAGAAACCCCCGGATCCGGCTCTGCCCCTCCGCCAAGGATGCGAGCAGGACGGCGCGGTGACTGATCGACTTGTCTCCGGGAACGGTAACGGTTCCCGCTACCCTCACGCCGCCCATATCACAACCGGTCCCTCGTCCGCTTGGCCCGCCGGAAGTAGGCCAGGAGCCCCGCCCCGTCCCCGCGGCGGATCAGGTTCTCCATCTGCGCGAAGTTCCTGCGGTAATGCGCGGCGCTTCGGAGGATCTCCCTCCGGTTCTGCAGCATGATGTCCTTCCACATCCCGGGGTTGCTCGACGCGATCCTCGTGAAGTCCCGGAACCCGCCCGCCGAGTACCCCAGCGGAACCCGGGAGTCAAGCGTCGCCACCGCATGCACGAGGGCGTACGCGACCGCGTGAGGGAGGTGGGAGACGTAGGCGAAGACGTGGTCGTGCGTCTCCGGATCCATGCGCACCACCCGAGCCCCCGCCATCCTCCAGAGCGCCTCGACGCGGCGCAGCGCCGGCTCCGCGGTTTCCGTCCCCGGCGTCAGGATGGTGGTTCTTCCGCGGAAGAGGGACCGGTCGGCGGCGGCGTACCCCGAATTCTCGGTCCCGGCGATGGGATGCCCGCCGACGAACGAGGCGCCGCGCGCCACGGCCTCCTCCCCCGCCCGAACGACGTCCCTCTTGACGCTGCCGACATCGGTGAGAACCGTTCCTGGCCTCATATTTCTTGCGATGCGCCGGACGAGGCCGACGGAGCGGATCACCGGAACGCACACGGCGACGATGTCGCAGGAAGCGATCTCCGCTTCGCCGCAGCTCCGGGCGATGGCGCCGGCCTCCCGGGCCAGCCGCACGGCGGTCCGGCTGCGGTCGCATCCCCAGATCTCGGGCGCACCTCGTTTCCCTTTCAGCGACAGCGCGAGGGATCCGCCGATGAGCCCGAGCCCGACGATGCCGAGACGTCCGCCGGTCACGCGTTCCCCAGGCGCTTGCCCACGGCGGCCGCGATCGATTTCAGCCGGGCGGTCATCTCGCGGAACACCTCCGGCCGGAGCGACTGCGGCCCGTCCGAGAGGGCCGTCTCCGGCTGATGATGGACCTCGACCATGACTCCGTCCGCCCCCGCGGCGACGGCGGCGGCGGCGAGCGGCTCCACGAGACCCATCTGCCCCGTCGCGTGGCTGGGGTCGGCGATGACGGGAAGGTGCGAGAGCCCCTTCACCACCGGGATCGCCGACACGTCGAACGTGTTCCGGGTCGCCGATTCGAACGTCCGCACCCCGCGCTCGCAGAGGATGATCCGGCGGTTCCCTTCCGAGGCGATGTACTCGGCCGACATCAGCCACTCCATGATCGTCGCGCTCATCCCGCGCTTGAGGATCACCGGCGTGTCGAGGCGGCCGACTTCCGTGAGCAGCCGGAAGTTCTGCATGTTCCTCGCCCCGATCTGGATGACGTCGGCGTACCGGACTACGAGGTCGATGTCGCGCGGGTCCATGAGTTCGGTGGCCACCGGCAGCCCCGTCGCCTCGCGCGCCTCGGCCAGAATCCTCAAGCCCTCCTCGCCCAACCCTTGAAAGGCGTACGGCGACGTCCGCGGCTTGAAGGCCCCGCCGCGCAGGAACGACGCCCCGCACGACGCGACCTGCTTCCCGATGTCGATCATCATCGCCCGCCCCTCCACGGAGCACGGCCCGGCGAACAACGCCACGGTCCCGCCGCCGATCTGCTGCCCCCGGACCGAGATGACCGTGTCCTCGTTCTGGAAGTCGCGGCTGACGATCTTGTAGGGCTTTAAGATGCGCAGGACCTTCTCGACGCACGCCATCCCCTCGAACGCCTCGGCCTGCATCTTCCGCTCGTCGCCGATCGCCCCGATGACCGTCCGTTCCACGCCGCGCGAGACGTGCGCCGCAAGACCGTAGGACGCGATCCGCTCTTCGATCTGGGCGATCTCCTCGGCGGTGGCCCCCGCCTTCACCACGATGATCATGTGTGCACTCTCCCGTTCCGGCCGTTCCTTCCCCGGGT